>JAZDJE010000078.1:0-6548 GCA_043804325.1 Candidatus Peregrinibacteria bacterium | reverse complement strand
ATTCCCCCCAGAAAGAGGATGGCAATGACGGCTACCGTGAGTTTGGTGTACTGGAAGTCCGCGTTGGGGTGAAGGTCGAGGTAGTACTGAAAAGAAAGAAGTCGGTTCATTGTTGTAAGGACTAAAAACTAAGGGTTAAATATTTGAGTTGGCTTGGTTTTTAATTTTTTTGCCTGGTTTTGGCTTTTTTTCTTCAATGGCTTCTTGCAGCAGGCGTTGTTCCATCTCTTGGTAGTAGCGTTCCAGCAGGGTTTGGCTGGGCCGTATGATCAGGTAAAGCAATACCCCTAAAATGGGGATAATGATGTTGAGCAATATCGCGAACGTTTGGAAAAGCAAACTGCCGCTTCGGCTGATGGAGTCCCGGGTGACCCAAATGATAATGGAAAGCCACAGCAGGCCAATATAGACTAGCCCAACGGTTTGGATCATTTCGAACGAAGGTGAGCTGATGACGCCAACGATGCTACTCAAGATGTCGGAGGAGATGTTCATAGCGTGTGTTTTTAGATTTTAATGGCTGTTTTTTTGGTAGTAGGTTTGATGGGAGCAGCTGATGAAGAGGATCAAGGCGATGCCGGCAATACTCAGGAAGCTGATTTTATCATAAGTGGAGGGGGTACCGTGCAGGAAGTCCATGGCAAATGCGCTCAGGCAGTATAGCATAATCGTTAAACTTCCCACCATACCGTATAAATGAGTACGGCGGTTGTATTTCATGGCGAACCCAAAAATAAGGAAGGTCAGGAGAACGGAGTATAGCTGGGTGGGGTGGATGGGGTTTAAAAAGGGGATATTGAGCGTATCGAAAGTCATTCCCCAAGGCATGTCCGTGGGTTTGCCGTAATGGGTGCCGTTGAAGAAATGCCCCAGATGTATGAAAATTAAACCTACCATTCCGGAGAGGATGAAAGCGTCGAACCAGGCCCAAAAGGTTTCCCGCACACTTCGCGTTAAGGCATAAAGCGTAGCTATGATGGCGTAAAATGCTCCAAATGCACTGAGTTTTAAGTCCCATATAAACAGGGCACTTAGGGGATTTTGGCCGTAATGGGATAGGTTTTCCAGGATATGGACAATTCGCCCCCCCAGTAAGCCCGTGATCAGAAAAAGCGCCAGATGGCTTGCCAGAAAGGAGGCCGGTAGTTTTTTCCGGCTAGCATAACGCATCAGGAAAATCATGGTCGCCAGGAAGGCCAAGGCGCTAAAGACATAAAGCGTGCGGAGGGTGAAGGGGCCATATTGAAAGAGGACTTCGTACATTAATTGAGCGGTAAGCGGTAAGGGGTAAGCGGTAAGGGGTAAGCGGTAAGGTTCCCGTCCCGACAGGGTCGTTCAGGGTCGTTAGCGGATGACTTCAATGGATTCCTGTTCGGTTGTTAGGGTGAAACCGGGAGGGGCGGGGCGATTTTCCGGTTCTATGAAGAAAGTATCGATGGATTTGGAAGCATTTTTATCGATGTGGTTTTCGGCGTCAAGCTGTATTGTGCTGTGCGCGCTGCCCAGTAGCCCATGGGTGCAGGATCCTAGGGGGGTACAGGAGCCCCCGCCGCTAAATTTGCCGTCGTTGGCCACGGCGGTTTCCGAGGCAGAGAAGCGACGGAGGAAGTTCATGTCGTAGCGTTGGGCGCATTCATAGGGTGTGATTCCTGTTTCTTCACAGCTAACCCCTTCGGGAAGAATCCGGTTTTTTGCCCCACCAATGGTATTGAGGGAAGCAATGCTTCCTTGCCAATATAGCTGGTTTTTTAGGTCTTGCGCGTTGGCGGAACCGCCGTAGTACAAGGCGCCGGCGCCTGGGTTGGGGGAGCTTAAGAGACTTCCTTCCGCAAATAAGCTACCTGCGATATTCGTTGGGTTGGGGTGGAGGTAGACGTTACCCCCTTCGCCATTCTCCTTTAGGACGATCATGCCAAAACTGCTTTCGGTGTCGAGCGTTTCGTAAACGATGTTGTTTTTGAGGAAGAGCTCCATGCCGCCGCTTAAGACCAAGGTATAGCGGTAGCCGCGGGGGATATAAATGGTTCTCGTGGTATCCGCTGCTCCCAATTCCAGCAACTCATCGGGATTTCCTTTGTAGAAGGCTACAATGGTGTTGTTGTTTTCGTCCACTTTAATGCAGGAACCGCTGGTTTTAAGCGTTAGAGTGCCCCCGGTTTCTGTGGTTAGCGCTGTTCCGGCGTTACAAGGTTGGAGGTTAGAGGTGATGCCGGCCGCGTTGCGGCGCATTTGTTCAGCAACCCTTTCCAATCCTTTTTTACCTATAACGTCCAAATTCCCGTTGGTGTAAATGTCTTCGCCCGCGGCCAAGCCCTTCAGCTTCACTCCGGTGGCGTTCATCCGGACGTCGGACACCAGAAAGTCGGGTTCGTACAGGGTGAATTCCGGTTGGTCGGGGAAGCGATAGGCGATTTTTTGCTGAATTCTCAGGTTGACGTCATTGATGTCGAGGGTGGTCGGGATGAAAAGGTACGCGGGGGTAAAAACAATGGCGTGAGTGCTTGTGCCTCCCGTCCCCAGGTTCATGCCAATGGCATCGCTGCGATCGATTCGATTGCCCGGGATCCCGTAATCTTCATCCACTTCGTAACTCCCGTCGCTTTGCAGGTTTTCGGGAATGCTGGTTCCGTCTGCGCTAGTCTGTAGGGCGCGGAAGATGCTATTGGTCCCGTTTAAATCGGTTCCACTGAGGATTTCGTAGTGGGCTCCTTGCGTGGCGGCGGTGGGATCAGACCAACCCAGGACAGTGTCCGGGGCTCCGCTGGGATGATCGATTTGCCGGGTTTCGATGAGGGCGCTTCCCATTCCTCCGGCATCGGTATAAAACTCGAAAATGGTGTCAAAGTCGATGGTGTCCAGCGTTTTCGTGTTGCTCTGGTTTGTCAGGTCGAAGTTGAGGGTAGCGGGCAGCCCGTCGATGACCTCGTTTGTCAGGTCGCCTGTTTTGATATGGGAGTTCCCGGCAATGAGCGCGGGTTCGAAATTGAGTTCCGGAGTGGGATTATTCAAGGTGTATTCTTTTTTGGCATAAGCAGTCCCGCTGTGATTCATGGTTATTCTTGGCAGGGATTCGTCCTCTACGGTTATTTTAAAATCGTTGAGCGTGAAGGTGTTGATGTCGGTAAGGGTCGGTGCGAAGGAGGTGATTTCAATAGGGTATTTCCCCGCTTCTTCTAAAAGCGGTTCCGAAGCGAATGTTCCATGCTGGCTTAAAAACGCTTCATTCACTTTAACGGGGAAGCTGTCTACCAATGCAATGGTGTCGTATCGCATTTCATTTTCCAGCATGGCTGTTGCCGTTACCGTGCGGGTACGGCATTCGTCGCAGTCGATACTGACAATGGGGTTTTCGGCAATGTCTTTTGGCTTGAACCAGTAGACGATTGCATCGGCGCCGTCGGCAACGGCGGTACTTGAGGTCGGTGTTGCGATTTCGGATTTATCCGCCTGATAGTTGCCCGCGCGTACGTAAAAGGTAAAGGGACGGGATTCGGCTTCCGGGTCGTCGCTGATTTCATAGGTCAAGCCCGCATTGTTGTGGATTTCGCCCCTTAGGGTGTATTTGCAATAGCCATTGGGGGCGCTTTGGAGCAGTCCGATGGAAGGGATGGTGAGGGAAAGGTAGCCCCCTGTGTAACTGTATCCGATGTCGGTGGGTTGGTTGCACCCGGTGAATTCCGGGTCGACGGTGACCGTTAAGACAGCATCCGTGCTAATGCCGGATTCGGGATCGTAGGCAATATTGGGCCAAGTGATTGCCCCGTCTTCGCGGTTGTTGGCAAACCACACGTTATTTTCGATGTAGAGGTTGGGGGGTGATAAATCCGGCACCCAAGTGGTATATACCCCAAAGTCCGTTGAATCTTCAGGCCTTTTTTCGAGCTTGATCCATCCTAAGTATTCCCCCCAGGCGTATCCTTGTAAGGGGCGTCCCAACACGAGGTCTTCTTCGCCTTCCCTTTCAATGGTTACTACGTCTTTTCGGGGATCCAGGAAAGCGCCCCAGTCGCTTTGGCTTTGGCTGAGGGTGGGCGTCGTGGTCCCTCCTTCTTCGGCTGATAGTTTGACCCATCCGGCGTGCTGACTCCAGATAAAGCCCTCCAGGCTTCCGGTGAAATTGATACGGGCGAAACTAGTTTCGGGGAAATCTTCGGGATTTTCCATGCCGCTTTGGAGCACTTGGCCATCCAGGATGACCCAGCCTACCACATCGTTCCACATGAAGCCGGTGAGCAGGCAGTAGGAGGTGGTGCATTTGTTCCTATCTCCAAAGTCATAGATTTGGACCGTAAAATCCGTCAGCCCTGGTCCTGTAAAGTTTTCGTCCAGGGGGCCGATGTAGAAATCGGGACTGGGGTTACTTACGTCTTCCGGCCTTATGGACGTTGTGTAATCCATGTGAATGCGGCCGGTGTCCGGGTTATAGGCCGTTCCTGTTACGGGGGTTTTGGCTTGGGTGACTTGGGCCAGAATGACGGCGGCGATGAAACCGATGATGACTAGGAGTTTTATTTTCATTTCGTGTTATTGGGCATAAACCAGGCAACTATTGCGTAAGGATGTCTCTATGATTTTTTCACAGAAAGCGGCTTCTTTTTTACCGATCGCCTGTTTTAAGTAAAAGCGATTCAGGTGGCCTCCCTGCACTTGCACGCATTCCGTTTGTTTTCTAGAGTCACTGATTTTATTACAAAAATTCAGATCTTTTTGCTCCAGGGCTAAGTTGAAATTGACTTCGTCTCTACAGGCCATGGGGTCGCTGAATTGATCACATTTTTTGATATCAGTTACCCCTTTCGTGTTTGTCGGTTTTTGAGCAGTGATTTTTGTGTTTTGGGCGACGGTATTTTTGCAGCGGTTTTGGAGGGAGGGATCTGTGATGTTTTTACAGCCTTCTAAATTTGAGTTTTTTATGTTAAAGGTGTAGTAAAAGTTATTTAAACAGCTGTTTTTGAGCGTTGCGTCAATGATGCTACTGCAGCCCGCGGTGCTTTTTGCCCTTTTCCCTAGGATGGATTGGATTTTATCGGCGCAGTTTTGTTTTAGGGTTGTGTTTTTTATTTTTGCGCAGAGGTTTTCTTCGAATTCATCCATGGCGGCGGCAAAGTAAACGTTATCCTCGCAGCGCCCTTTCCATTCATTGTCCACGAGTTTTTTGCATTGCTTTTCGTCATTGTTTTTAGAGGATAGGGAAAAATTAATGGCGTCTTTGCATTTGGTTTGAAGCGTTTTGTCGTTGATTGAATCACAGTTTTCTTCCGCCCCATTGCTCCATGCCAGATATAGGTTTTCCTGGTCTTTTTTGGCTTGTTGTTCTGCCGTTAATTCTTTTTTGGCAAACGGTTTAGCCGGTTTTTTAACTACCCCTTCTGTTTCCACGGCTGTTGTTGGGACGGTGGTTGGCGGCTGGCCTTCTTTTTGCCAAAAAAGCAGTATGGCAAATAACGCTACAATGGCGAGTAGGAAAATGGACCAGCTGATGATATTTCCTTTTTTTGTATTCATTTTATTTGTTTTTGCCTCTGATGATTCATTTTATCAGATTTCACGTTGGATTAAAAATTGAAAATCAGCAAAGTGAATAAGCCGTATCCCAGGAAGAACAGGAAGAGAGAGCCGATGATATTTTGGCGGAAGGCCTGTATTTTGATTCGCAGGAGGAAGTGAGTGATGAGCAGGAAGGCGGTGATATTGAGCAGAAGGGGGGAAGACAGTGTTTTCAGGACAAAGACGCTGGGTAGCCCCATGTTTTTTTCAATGGCGAAACTCACCAGAAAGAAATAGGTAATGTAGAAAAACAGTAACCACCCCGTAAAACTATCCACTTCCAGGAAAAAGTTTGTGAAATCGTGTTTTTTTGGTCTTTCGCTCGGCTCCTGTGGCCCTTGGTTTGCCGTTTTCTCTGGCTTTATTATGGCCTCGGTTTTTTTGGCTTTCCTGAAGGGATGCCATTTTTGCCACAGGGTTTTTAGTTCGCGTTTGCTTATTTTTTTAGTGAGTTCATCGGGTGCGGTGAGGTATTTTTTTAGCGTATGCCATAGGGTTTTTGCGTTGGGCTCCAGGGGCCCCGTTTCTTTTGTCATTTCTTCGGCGGTTTGTGGCTCTTTGGCGTCTGATTTCAGCGGTTTTGCCCTGGATAATTTGCGGCTTAACGAGGCCAGTTTTTTCTTGATTCCTTTGAGGAACTCTTTGATTTTTTGGAATCGGACCGCTTTTTTGTACGGATCCATCTCTTGGTTTAGGATTTGGCTTTCCCTGGCTTTGCCGATTGTTTTTTGATATTCGTCAACGTTTTTATTTTCCGCGTGGTCCGGACGGTCCATCGCATGGAATAACTGTTCGCTGACTTCTGCAATGTGTTTGATATTGTTGCTGGTGCGGACGCGCTCCAGTGTTTTTGTCAGTTGGTTTATTTCTTTCAGTCGGTTTTGGCTGAAAAGGTCGGCGTGTTCCGCGATCACTTTTTTGGCCGTGTGTATGATTTTGTCGATCTCTACGATGAGTTTTTCGTCGATAGCGCTTTCCGTTTCCAGTTCGTTTTTTGGACG
>JAZDJE010000077.1:0-10609 GCA_043804325.1 Candidatus Peregrinibacteria bacterium | reverse complement strand
GCCTCAATGGTGCCGCTTTTAATATAACGCGGCGTGATGGCCTCAATTTCCGGATAATGCTCAATGTTCTTTAAAATGGACTGGCTCTGTTCAATGTAAGCCTTCTGCTGAAGGGCGGAAATCAGGATGTCACCCGCATATTGTTTGCGGTACGCCTCCCCCGCTCCGGCAATCAGCCCCACCAAAACCCCGCTGACCACTACCAAGTTCAAAAATGTCAGCGTCATCACAAAAATGATCAATGCGGTGGTCCATCGGCTGGACCGCTTGATCTGGCGCCAGGCCAGAAAATAACCGACCCGAAATATATTTAAAAGATGCTTCATAGCTCGGGATCAAGAAGCACGATTTCCCCTTCCTTCAAACCGCTCATGACCTCCACCAAACCACTAGACCCCTTGAGCCCCAACGTCACGGGACGAAGTTCAAAGGAGCCCGCGCGGGCGGAAGTGACGTAAACGACGTTCTCGCCGTCCTGACGCGCAATGGCCCGTTCATGGACGTAAAGGACGTCCTGATGCTTTTGGGTCAAAAGCTCAATATTGGCCGTCATGCCGGAACGGATCCGGTCGTCCTCCTCTTTAAACTGCAACGTGACCTTGTAATGCGAAACACCGTCGATGACGGTTTCCGCAGGATCGACTTCCGTAACCACGGCGTCAAAACGGACCTCTTCCCCATACGCGTCCAAATACACGCTGGCGGAATTGCCCACTTGGATCTTGGCGATTTCGACCTCCGGAACGTCGGACTCAATTTCAAACTGCCCCTCGCTGATAATGGAAATAACGACCGCATTGGCTGGAACGATCTCCCCTACCTCCAGCTCACCTTTAGTGACAATGCCGGTAATAGGAGCGGTCAAAACCCGCTGATTGAGCTTGGCCTGGATGTTCTGGACCTTGCCCCGTTCCTCATTGACCTGGGCATACTGCGCGCTCAAATTGGCCTTGGCTTGGCGGACCGCCGCCTCCTTGGCATCGATTTGTTCATCGGTAGCGCCCGCCTTGGTCAGGCGAAGCTGCTCACTGGCGGCAAAGAGGTCATTCTGAGCCTTGGTGACCGCGGATTTTTTGGTGGAAATAATAGTAGCGCTTTCGCTCTTTTGGGTGGTTATGACCTTTTGCTTGCTCGAAAGGTCAGTGATGAAATCACCGATGTCATCCTTGTCCGTGCTCAAAGTAGTGCGGTCCGTAGCGCTCATAGAACTCAAAATAGCCACAGACTGCAGCGCCGCTTTAACCTGATTAAGCGCGAAAAGGAGCTCAGTAAGCGAATGGTCAATGGCATCAAAACCCACGTCAGCGGTAAGGTCGCGTACCTGTCCATACACCCCTCCATCCAACTTACTAAGCCATACCGCGCTTAACGTCCCCCCGCCGCTTTGGTCAAAAAGCGCTGAAATCGCCTCCTCTTTAGCGCTTTCCAATCGAACGCCATCGTCATCGGTTTGGGAAAAATAGCTGTACTGCAAATCGCTCAAGTTCACCAGAGCGTCTTTGGCAGCGGCGGCAGCCGGAAAAAGGGCTGTATAAGCGTCATTATATTTTTCCTGCAAATCCGTTTCCGCCTCTTGTGTCGCCTTTGCCAAATTGTCCTCCTGCTCCGCCAAATATCGTTTGGCATTCTCTTCGTCTAGTTTCTTAATGCGGACGTCTTCCGGGCGGACATTTTTAAGGTCGGCCAATTCCGCTTCTTCCTGCTCCAGGGCCGCCTGATAAGCGGAGAGCTTGGAACTGGCCAAATCTACTCGGGCATTGGCCTGTTTAAGGTCGGCCAAATAGTCATCGCGGTTCAAAGCCGCCAAAAGCTGGCCGGATGTAACCCGGTCACCCACCTCCACAAATTTTTGCGAAACCTTGCCGGAAGCTTCAAAAGCCAAATCCACCGACTCCACCGCCTGTACCCGCCCGGAAACCACCACCTCCTGGGCCACATCCCCCCGCGCCACCGCGAAGGTCTGAATCGCTTTACCGTTCCCATTGCCATAAAAAAGCAAAGCGATGGCCGCAATGACAAAAATAGGGACAATGATTTTCTTGTATTTTAAATGCTTCCAAAAATGTTTGAGTTTAGAAAAAACCCGATAGTCCTTTCCGGAAAAAAAATGCTTGTCCTCTGGATGCAACAGATGTTCCTCCATAATTAGGTTTAGTCTATATATTTTATCACAAAATGAGTGAAATTACCAACATATTCATCATAGAAAAGGATTGATTTCCGGCAAAAAAAAAGGGATAATAAAGCCAAATAAAACCAATACCAACATGACAAGCAAAAAGGAATTAAAGGGGCCGCTTTACCTTTGGGCCCGTATAGATAACCTGTTAAGAGAGGGTTTTTCCAATGAACGGTCCAAGGCTTACCGGATCATCAACGACATCATTGTTTTGCTGATCTTCTTCTCCATCGGTTCAATTGTCCTGGCATCCATAGAGGAATTTTACCTAAAATACCAGACCTTCTTTGACACATCGGAAATGATCGTGGTCGGCATTTTTACCTTTGAATACATCGCGAACATTTACGTGGCAAAAGACAAAACGAAATACATTTTTGGGCCATGGGGTATTATCGACTTCTTGGCCATTGCGCCTTCTTACTTAAATATCATCGACCTGCGGGCCATCAAGGTGTTCCGGGTGCTCCGGGTCCTGCGTTTCCTACGCCTGATGAGAATGCTGCGACTGCTGAAACTGGCAAAACACGTGGCAAAAGGCGCCGAAGGGAAAGCACAAGCCAGCAAGTTCGACACGCTGAAAATGGACCTGCAAATCTACTTCATCGCTTTGTTCTCCGTGGTGGTTATTTTCAGCACGCTCATGTATTACGCCGAACGCGGGGTACAAAACACCCTCTTCACTTCCATCCCCAAAGCCATGTGGTGGTGCATAGTGACCATCACGACGGTGGGCTACGGAGACATGTACCCCTTAACAACGCTGGGCAGGCTCATTGCCGCCGCCGCCATGTTATGTGGACTGGCTTTATTTGGCCTTCTGATGAACGTGATCGGCAAGTCCATGATGTCCTCGTTATTCGGGGCTGCGGATTTGGAAGAGGTCAACATCAAAGAAATGGAAAAAACCGCCAAAAAGAAAAGTTGAACAAAATATTTGCACAATTTTTCAACCCGTGTTAAAATGCCGATGATCACTTTTATGTGACCTTTTAAAACATAAACAAAAATACCATGCTCAAACATAAAGCGTTATGCTTTGTTGTTGGCCTCCTCCTGTTTGTTGGCGGCCTGAACTGGGGCCTCATAGGCCTCGGCGGATTTTTAGGGAACGACTTGAACGTCGTCCATATGCTCCTGGGCAACCTGCCATGGCTGGAATGGGTCATTTACCTCCTTGTGGGGTTATCGGCCCTGATTTTCGGCTACTCCCTGGTAACCCATGGGGGCAAATGCAAGTGCTGTGTAGATGAAGGCGGCGCTTCCATTTCGAACGCTCCAAGCCACGGAACGCCGGGGGTTTAAAAATTCATCCCGATTAGAAAATGGCTTAGATAAGCCATTTGTTTGCTATTGATTTTTCCTTAAAAATAGGAATAATGGAACTAATTTTTATTTCCTAACCCAGTTTTTATGTCCGGTGAATGCGAATGCGGCAGTGACTGTCTCCCTTGTGAAACATGCCAACTGCCCGAATGTGAATGCTGGTGCGAAAAAGAAGACGAAGACAAAAAAGAAAACGAAGAACAAGACTGGTAATTGGCAAGCCCTCATCCCCAATTCAATGGGGCCGGGGGCTTTTTAAACGATGGATGAGTCGGGCATTAGCAGCGGGAAAAGGGTAATCCGCCAGTTTTTTAACGCTGACCCACCGACCGTCGCTGGCCGCCTTTAAGGAAACCCGTCCCGACTGAAAGTCAGCCGAAAAACAGTGCAAGTCCACCTTAAACCGCGTGTAAGCATGCTGAATTACGGTGATAGGGCGGACGTTTTTGATCTTTATGCCAACTTCCTCCTTAACCTCGCGACAAAGCGCCTCACGCACCTTCTCACCTTTTTCAATCTTACCTCCCGGAAACTCCCAAAGCCCCGGCATAAGGCCGCCCGCGGGGCGTTTTTGAATAAAAACCCGATTGCCCTTGGCGATCACCGCAACGGCAACTTGAATGGATTCAGATGGAGTCGCTTCACCCCGATTCGGCAAACGGTTCACAGCCCCCGCCTTTCTGCTTAAACAAATTTTTTGTACAGGACACTCGGCGCAAAAAGGATTTTGCGGCTTACAAACCATGGCTCCCAACTCCATCAGCCCCTGATTAAACTCGCGCGCCTCACCGGCCGGCAATAACTCCCCCGCTCTCTTCCAAAAAGACTCTACATTCTTTGGCAGCCGGACATTCCCATGAAAATTGAGCAGTCGCGCAATGACCCGTATCACATTGCCGTCCACAAGGGGCCGGTTTTGGTTAAAGGCAATACTGGCAATGGCGCCCGCCGTATATTTCCCTACCCCCGGCAAACCTAAAATATCCTCGTAACGCGATGGAAATTGCCCATTAAACTTTTCAACAATAACCTGCGCGGCCTTTTGGATATTCCGTGCCCGGGAATAATACCCCAACCCCTCCCATAACTTCAGGACCTTGTCCTCACTAGCCTGCGCCACCGATGAAATGTCCGGAAGCTCACACATCCACCGCTCAAAATACGGCAAAACCGTTTTAACCTGCGTCTGCTGCAGCATGATTTCGGAAATCCAAACGTGATATGGGTTATAGGTTTTTCGCCACGGAAGATCGCGTTGGCTTTTTTTAAACCAGGCAACAAGATGTTTCTGGACAAAGGCGATGTCGGAAGGCGAAAAAGCTTTCATGACTAGCAGTATAGCAAAAAACAAGCGCATTGACTCACATACTATTTCATTCTAAAATACTCCAGCAAAGATTAATGATCTTTAAAACCGCCGAGACTAAATACCAACTGTTTTGTTAAAAAACCCCTCCAAAATCCTGAGAGGCAAGTGCTCCGAAAACCTTTTCGAAGTAATTGCCTCTCAGGAAGTCCGGTATACGCCGGACGCCAAAAGAGGGTAACAAGAACCCAAAAGCAAGGGGAAAAGAACAGCCATGGAAATGAAGTATTGCAGCGACAAGCCAAGTGAAGCCATGAAACTGCTCAAAACAGGGGCCATCGTGGGCATCCCTCTCCGCGTCATCCAGGGCAACGCGGACGACTGGCGCTACACCTTCGGCACGGCAAACGTGCATGGTGTACTGATGACCCAGAACGGCCTGCACGTGGCCATGTTCTGCAACAAGGACAAGGGGGGCAGGCAGGCCGCCATCGACACCATCCGGAACTGGAGGGGCGTCCCCTTCACCCACCCACTTGCGACCCAGTCCGCCAACAAGATAGGCCCGTTCGGGATCGTCTGGAGTCCCATCATGGTGGGGCCTAACGATGGGATGAGCCCTGTGCTGGCGACAATCGCACGGCTGCTGGGCAATACCCTCCCCGCCGAAATGACGCCGCCCCCCACCGACTGGAAGCCGATCCTCTGGATCGGCAACATGTGCTACGGAGTCCCCAAAGGGCCCGCCGAAGCCGGCGGCTACCTGTACGCCACGGTGCTGCAGGAGCGCGGGACGATCCTCTGGATCGGCCCGAACGGCTACTTCGAGGGGGCCCCCACCGCCGACGGCACCATGCACTGGTACTGGAAGAAAGGAGGGGGCCTCATACCCATCGAAAACATCGACTGGAACCGGTGGCCCGCCCACAAGTAGCAAGCAGCGGATCAGGATGCGCATTCCCCAAAAACAGCAAAGTATTTCGTCTCCGGCGGTCACCCATCTGGGGCCAGCGTCCCGCTTTACTGTTAAGGGGAATGCGACACCCCGATTCCTCCAGCACACCGGAGGATAAGAGACCTGCATTTCGATGCCGGTCTCTTACGCTGCCCGAAAAACTTGCTTTTCCCTCTGGAAAAGACAAAAATAGGACACAATATGGAGCAAAACCTCACCAAAGAAACGGATCGGCTGTACCAAAAACTCAAAAACGTGGGATGGTCCCGCGCGGACTGCGAATTGATTGCACCACTGACGCTGGAAATCAACGCGCTTAAAAAAGAAATGAATGCAGTCATTCTAGCCCACTCCTACCAAACCCCGGACGTCATGTACGGTGTGGCGGATTTTATCGGGGATTCCTACGGACTCAGCATCGCCGCCAGTCAAGCCGACGCCAAAACGATCGTTTTTTGCAGCGTCCATTTTATGGCGGAAACGGCCAAGATTTTAAACCCGGAAAAAACCGTGGTCGTCCCCGCCGTGGCCGGATGCTCCTTAGCCGAATCCATAACGCCGGAAGACGTCCAGGCGCTGCGAAAAAAACACCCCAAAGCCGGCGTGGTGTGTTATGTAAACACCACCGCCGCAGTCAAAGCGGAATGCGACGCGTGCTGCACCAGCTCTAACGCGCTTAAGATTGTAGAAACCATGCCCCAGAAAGAGATCGTCTTTTTGCCCGACGAGTTTATGGCAAAAAACCTACAGGCCTTAACCAAAAAGAAAATCATCGGCTGGCACGGACGATGCATTGTCCACGAAGAATTTAGCCCGCAAGCGGTCGAGGAAATCCGTAAAAACTTCCCCGGCGTCAAAATCCTGGCCCACACGGAATGCAGCCCCGCGGTAATAAAAAAGGTGGACATGGCCGGCGGCACGGAGGGAATGATTAACTACATCAAATCATCCGATGCTGACCAGTTCATGCTGGTCACCGAATGCGGCCTGACCGACCGCATAAAAACCGAAATGCCGGGCAAACAAATCGTGGGTTCCTGCGCCCTTTGCCCCTACATGAAAAAAATCATGCTAAAAGACGTCCTCACCGCCCTCAAATCCCCCACCCCACAGCAAATCATCGAACTGCCGAATGACGTAATGAGGCACGCCAAAAAATCTCTCGACCGGATGATTGAAATCACAGAGTCGAAATAACCCCGCTGCCCAAGCAATAATCCCCGCTATAGAACACGGCGAACTGCCCTGGGGCCACCCCATGAACAGGCTCTTTAAGGCTCACGTGCTTCCCGTCAAACGTGCACGGATGAAGGGTTTCCCCATGGCGGATTTTAACGTCCAGCTCCAACGCCTTAGGGGAGCGCCCGCTAATCCAATGCAACTCATCCACATCGAATTCCTTTTTATAAACCTTCTCCGGCCCATAGCCCTGCGCCAGGTAAACGATGTTCTTTTTAATGTCCTTTCTAATCGTAAACCACGGCCCCCCGCTCAAACCTAGCCCCTGCCGTTGGCCAATGGTGTAGTGGAAATAGCCAATATGCTGACCCACCACCTTACCGCTTTCCACGTCCACAAAATCTCCCGGCTGTTCGCCCAAATGATGGCGAAGGAATTCGCGGTAGGGAATTTTTCCCAAAAAGCAAATCCCCTGGCTGTCTTTGCGGGTTTTATTGGGCAAATGGTACTTTTCCGCCAACTCGCGCACCTGCGCTTTTTTCAGATCGCCAACCGGAAACAGCGCGCGCTTGAGCTGTGCCTGAGACAACCGCGCCAAAAAATACGTCTGGTCCTTCACCGGATCCGGCGCCTTTTTGAGTAAAAACTCTCCTCCCCGCTCCTCCACCTGCGCGTAATGCCCCGTCGCCACCTTTTCGAACTCATCCGAAATCCGCTCATAAAACAACCCGAACTTGATGAACTGGTTGCAAAGCACGTCCGGATTTGGCGTGCGCCCCGCTTTGCTTTCATCAATGGTGTATTGCACGATCTTGTCCCAATATTCGCGCTGCATGGGCATAACCTCCAACGGAACTCTAACCCCATCACAAATCCGCCGCACATACGCCAAATCCTCCTCCCAGGGACACTGGCCCAAATACGCCAACTCATCCTCCAGCCAGATCTTGAGGTAAAACGCGGTCAAATCATGACTTTGCTCCGCCAACAGCCGCAGCGCCACGGAACTATCCACCCCCCCTGATGTGAGAACGGCTATTTTCATGATAATCGCCCTATTTATTCACATACCCACCCACCTGTAAATCCCAAAGCTTTTTGTATAAACCGGACCCCTTGGCAACCAGGTCTGCGTGGGTCCCTTCCTCCACAACTTTACCCCCCTGAAGCACCACAATACGGTCCATTTTCATGATGGTACTAAGGCGGTGGGCGATGACCAGCGTGGTTTTTTGCTTCATCAGATGGGAAAGGGCTTCCTGGATCAGTAGTTCGGATTCGCTATCGAGAGAACTAGTGGCCTCATCCAAAATAAGGACCGGTGCGTTGGCCAGAATAGCCCGCGCAATGGCCACTCGCTGCCTCTCCCCGCCGGAAAGCCTAATGCCGCGCTCACCCACATAGGTACCGTACTGCTTGGGCAGTTTGGAAATAAACTCGTGACAATAGGCCAATTTCGCAGCCGCGATGGCTTCTTTTTCGTTAGCTTCGTGATTGCCATAACGGATGTTTTCCATCAGGCTCCGATGGAACAAAATCGGATCCTGGGGCACCAGGCTGATCTGGCTGCGCAAGCTGTCCTGCGTCACCCTGGAAATATCCTGTCCGTCGATCAGAATTTTGCCTTTCCAAACATCGTGAAGCCTAAGGATAAGCTTGGCCACGGTGCTCTTGCCGCCGCCGGAAGGCCCAATGAGCGCGACCTTTTCGCCGGGCTTGATGATAAGGTTTAACTGACGGATCACTTCGCTGCCTTTGGAATAGGTAAAAAAGACGTTCTTAAATTCAATCTTGCCGTGCGTGATGGAAATGGGCTTAGCCTTTGTTCTGTCCCGAACCGCATGAGGGGTGTTTAAAATCACGATCATTTCCTCCGCATCGGCCAAATGCCCATAAACCTGGCGGATCACCCGGCCAAAGTCCCAAAGCCGATGGAATAAAGTCAGTAAATAAGACTGGATCCAGACAAAATCCCCCACCGTCAAAATCCCCTGCTTCCACAAACCGATCGCGAAATAAAAAATGCCGAATTCAAGAAAAATCATCAAAAACGTCTGGACGGCTTCCGCAATCTGGTCCAAATTCCATGCGTGGCGCGTCTTTTCAAACCAGTCATGGGTAATGGCCTTAAAACGTTCAAATTCATAAGAAAGGGCGGCGAACAGCTTGATATTGGTATTGTTGGTGATGGTGTCCGCCAAGGCGCTGGAAATCCTGGTATCCGCCTTTGCCCGCGCAATATCGTACTTAAGCTTAAAGTTGGAAAAGAAGTAATTGACCGCAATAAAAAACACCGTCCAGCCAAACATGACGACCCCAATAATGGGATGCAGCCAAAAAAGAACGCCAAAAATAATCAGAACGTTAAAAATAAGCTGGCCCAGATTATAGGTAAATTGGTCCGCCATCCCTTCAAAAGAACGCACCAGGCGGTTCACGCGCTTTACCAGAGAACCGACGAAATTGCTGGTGAAAAAGTTATAGGAGTGCTGATGCAAATAGGAAAAACACTCATTGGAAATATCCGCCATAACGCGGACCTGAAAATAAGCGTTGGCAAAGTTCATTCCGCGCCAAAGCGCCCATTGCACTATATTTAAGCCAAAAATCCACAAAATAATCAAAAACAGCGCAGGAGCAATCGCTTCCACGACCCCCTGCCCGACGAGGGCGTCAAAAAAGCGCTTATAAAAATACGGTACAGTTAAATTGACAATGGAGTTAAGCGCAATAAAAACAAGTATAAACATTGCCAGCCACTTGTATCGCTTCACGTGCTTCCAGTAATACCGAAATGTACGCTTGGTATTGAGTTTCATAACATCAATTATAAGGGATGACCCCCATAAACCGCAAACTCAAGCGCTAAACCGGCAAATCGCACGTCCAACGATCTGATCGGGGCGAGCGTATTTAAGCACCAGCACCTCCCGGCCCAACAATTCCTTGGGAAGCAGGGGCGAAAGCCGAAAGCCAAATGACGCCACCTTTTTGGGCACCCGGTCCAAAAAAACCTCTTTAGCCTCATGGGCCCGGAAAAACGGCATGGCAATAACAATGGGCCCCCTGAATTTCATGTCCCGCAAGGCCTCAAAAAACCGGATGTACAAAGCCTCCAATTCGGAAACGAGCGGTGCCAACGGGTCCACGCGCAATTTCCGTTCCTGTGGCGGCCCCAAATACCCCTCGCACGCAATGGCGTCAAACGACTTGCCTTTTAAAGGAGTTTTGGCATCGTGCACAAATAAGTCCGCTTTTTGATGCACCTGGAATTCCCGCTGCAGCCATTCCACGTTCTTCCGCGCCCCTTCCAAAGTTTTTTGATCGATGTCCGACCCCGCCATGTCATGCCCCAAAAGGAGCCCTTCCATAACAAGCACCCCGCCCCCGCAAAACGGGTCCCAGACGCTGCCCCCACCAGGGGCCCCTCGCCGGACGCCAGTCAAATTGACTAAAATTTGGGCTAGTTTAGGCGGCAGCATCCCCACCATCATGCTTCTATACGGTTTCTCGCAATCGCGCTTGCTATACGAGTCAATGTCCTGCACCGCCACCACCTCGCCCACCAATAAATCCTTGCCGTCTTGCGCCAAAACAAATTCCGCTCCCCCTTGCCGAAGCCCTTTGAACTGCGCGGCAGAAAGGTTTTTGTAATCCTGATTGG
>JAZDJE010000076.1:0-5461 GCA_043804325.1 Candidatus Peregrinibacteria bacterium | reverse complement strand
ATGACTCCGCCCAACCGGTCCAAATCCCCCTGTGTAAAATCCCCCTGTTTCCCGGCCAGCACATACCCCTGACCCAACGCTTTGATTTCCAATAGAGGATAAACCGCCAATAACTCGGCGAGCGAAAGGTCCCGATCCCTGCCCAAAATAAAGATATAACTTGACATTTTTTTAATAAGTGCTAATATAGCCAACCTATCCCTTCCCGAAACCATTTATTTCGCGAGGAAATTTTTATGAATAAAAAACGAATCCAGCAGATCAATATTATCATTTCAATGGCGCTAATCCTAGCGATCGGTTGCTTAAGCGGTTACGCATTCGGTTATTTTCGCGCCACGGTGAAAAAATTCCCGGAAATCCAGTTCGTCAAAGACGTCAACCCGGGCGTGGCCACGGTAAAACTGCTTGAAGTTAAAAACGGCCAACTGATAGGCGAAACCATTGGCCAGCGCACCCGCATTGCCTATAACCCCACCGAAACCGGCATTCTGGAACTGGAACCGAAGTCCGAATTCAGCATTCCCTTAAACCAGATTTACCTGAAGGACTTTTACCAGGCCCGCGACGTACCGGAGGGCGCCATGTTTGTCGCCAGCAGCCAGGGCAAGTATTACTACTCCCTGTTCGACAAACGCGCCTTCACCATCAGCCCCAAAAACCGCCTTTACTTCCATTCAAAACAAGAAGCGGAAAACCGTGGCTACTTAGCAAAATAGATTGCCAAAAGAGGAGGCTTTGCTACAATTGATTAAAATAAACAAACAAAAATGCTAATCCTTCACACAGCCTCCCTCAACAAATATGGCTTGAACCGCATCTTTGAGCTCACCAAAGAGGCGGGCTTTGACGGGATCGAAATCGGAGTGGCTAAAAACAACTTCGACACTCAAAACGCCGAATACATCAAGGAGCTGATGGACGAATACAAAATCCCCGTCCTGGCGCTCCACGCGCCCAAAGACAGCACCCCCAAAAGTATAGAACATGTGGTGCGAATGGCCGAATACCTAAACTGCAACACCATTCTCATCACCCCGCCGACCCTCTTTAACTTCAGCTTCACAAGGTGGCTCAAAAAAGAGGTGCCAAAACTAAGGCGGAAGAAAAGCAAAATGCAAATCGCGCTCATCAACGCGCCGGGAAAAACCATCCTGGGCTTCTTGCCAAAACATGCTCTCAACAACATCAGCGACCTCAAAAAGTTCGGCATGGTCTGCCTGGACACTTCGGCCATGCACTCTAAAAAATGGGACCTGATGCGCATTTACAACCACCTTAAAAAACTGGTGGTCCACGTCCACCTTTCTAACGTCTGCCACCACAAGGAATACGCTCTCCCCAACGAAGGCATTTTACCCATCGAAAGCTTCCTCAAAAAACTCAAGTTCAACAAATACAAAGGGGACATCAGCCTGCTGGTGCGCCCCAAAGAGCTTTCCGCCGGAGAAGACGAAGAAGTGGTCCGCAAGCTCAAAACCGTCAAATTATTCGTCGAAGATTACTTGAAATAACCATTATTTTGGAGGTACTGGAACCTTTAAAAAAGGTTCCAGAGCAAATGGTTTGACATTTCACCCTAAGCCCGATAACCTGATTGGGCTTCTTTAAAAGAATCAATATGCTGAGCAAAGGGAATAAACGCAAACGGGCGCGTCGCCACGGCTTCCTCACCCGAATGAAGACCAAGGGCGGCAAAAAAGTCATCAACCGCCGCCGAAGCAAAGGCCGGGTCAAACTCGCCGCTTAAGTATGTTGAATAAAGAAAACCGCATTGCGGACAAGGAAACCATTCAGGATTTGGGAAAAAGGGGGCAAGAACACCGGACGCGTTACTTCATCTTCCGGTTTTTAAAAAAAGAGGTCCCTCCATCCCAATTCGCCATTACGATCAGTCAAAAAATCGAGAAAAAAGCGGTACATCGGAATCGGCTGAGAAGGCAGACGGCAGAAGCTCTGAGAAAAAACCTGGAACGGCTGAAAACACCCGTCCAAGCCCTGATCATCGCGCGTCCCAACATCACCAAAGCCAGGTACGCCGATATGGCCGAAGATGTGATCCAATTTTTTAATCAAATCCCTGCTGATGCAAAATAAACTGATGCGATTCCTGCTTTTCTTCCTGATCTTCCTGGTGGTCTTCCAGTTTTTTGCCGGAAACAGGCAAAAGGGAAAAAGCGGGGACGACATCGAGCTCGCCGCCCGCAGCAAGTTCACCATAGGGAAAGAGGTGCAAATCCAAATTAAAAACCACAAGGAAGAAGCCGTAGCGATCCCCTCCTCCTGCCCCAAAAACCCGCTAACGGTAGAGCGCTACCAAAATGGGGAATGGGCGGCGCGCGAGGTCACCATTGACCCGGCTAAATGCGACCAATTCCCGGTACTGACCATAGAACCGGGGAAAACGGGAATGGTGTCCTACGGCCCATGGAATCACGAACTGTTCAATGAAGAAGGGAAATACCGCATCAGCTTGGTAACGGAAGCAAGCGGCAAAGAAAAGGTATACTCCAGGGAACTGGAGATCAAAAAGGCGGGGGCATTGCAGTTATTTTGGAACCACTTTCTATACCGCCCCATCTTCAACACGCTGATTTTTCTGGTTTCCATCATGCCGGGGCACAGTCTGGGGTGGGGCATTATTTTACTGACCGTCCTCATCAAACTGATTTTGTTGGGCCCCAACCAAAAAGCGCTCAGGTCCCAAAAGGCCATGCAGCGCCTGCAACCGGAATTAGACGCGCTCAAAACCAAATATAAAGACGACCAACAGCGCCTGGCGCAGGAAACCATGGCGCTCTGGAAAAAGCACAAAGTCAGCCCCATGGGAAGCTGCCTGCCCCTTTTGATCCAATTCCCCATCCTTATCGCGCTGTTTTACGTGGTAAAGGACGGGCTAAACATCACCAATCCGGAGGTCTTTTATAGTTCGCTCAAGAGCTTCGATTTAAAGTCCATCGACGTTATTTTTGCGGGCATCCTGGACTTAACCAAGAACAATGTGATCGCCCTGCCGCTCGTGGTAGGAGGACTGCAGTTTTTTCAGATGCACCTGACCTTCTCCAAAATCAAGACCCCCGAAAAAGGCGGCATTAATCCCCTGCCCATGATGAATCAAATGATGAAATACATGATGCCGGCCATGATTGCGGTCTTTACCGCCGGCCTGCCCGCCGCCGTCGGCTTTTACTGGGGAACGTCCACCCTATTTGGGATCGGCCAGCAACTGGTGGTGAACAAAATGAAGGATTGATTTGCCCCAACGAAACTTTACAACTAAAATAAAACAAGAACTTACCGCTTACCGCTTATTAATATGGACTTAGTGATAAAAGAAACCTTAGAAAAACTCCTGGAAGTGCTCGGCGTTTCCTTCACGGGCGTTAAGGTAAAAAAAGAGGCGGAAAAAGCCTATTACGTGGAAATCGAAACGGAAAGTTCCAGCTTGCTGATAGGCTGGCACGGGGAAACCATTGCCGCCGTCCAGCACATCCTCAAATGCCTGCTGTGGAAAGAAGGGATGGAAAGCGCCCTTCAGGTCATCTTAGACGTGGATGGCTACAAAAAACGGCAGGAGGAAAGCGTCATCAGATTGGCCGAACGCAAGGCGGAAATCGCCATAGAAACCCAAAAGGAAATCAACCTCCCCCCCATGAACCCCTATTTCCGCCGCAAAATCCACACGCACCTGGCCAAGTCCGACAAATTCAAAAACGCCGTAATAACGGAAAGCACCGGCGAAGGCCACGAACGCCAAATCAAGATTATTCCCAAGTAATTGCGAGAAACAAAGTCAACCTTACCATTTTAGCCTTTTCAGCGCGTCTTCCGCCGCCTGTTGTTCGGCGATCTGTTTGCTGCTGCCGGAGCCCTTGCCAACCATCCGATCATCGATATAAGCCCCCATGACAAAGGACTTATCATGGTCGGGCCCGCTTTCGTCCAACAGCTGGTAAATAGGGGTCACGCCCACCTTCTCCTGGACGATCTCCTGGAATTTGGACTTGGCGTCAATATAGCCGCCCTCCTTCAAAATCTCTTCCAAATGCACCAATAAAATCTTAGTGATAAAATTCCGCACTTTGGCGTAACCGAATTCCAGATAAATGACGCCCAGCAGGGCTTCAAAGGTATTGGCAAGGAGATACGCCTTGTCACGGCCGCCGGATTTTTCCTCCCCGCGGCTCAAAAACAAGAGCTCGCCCAACCCCAACTCCTGGGAAATTTTAGCGAGCATCTCCCCTTTGACCAAAGCCGAACGCCAGTTGGTCAAATCCCCTTCCGGATTGGGGTAATTCTGGTACAGGTACTCCGTCACCACCAGTTCCAGGACCGCGTCCCCCAAAAACTCCAACCGCTCGTTGTGTTCCCACTGGCTGCTCTTGTGTTCGTTTAAATACGAACGGTGGACAAAAGCCGTACGAAGCAAATCGCTGTTTTTGAATTTGATCCCGATTTTTTTTTCTAGTTCTTGATACACGAAATTAGTTACAGTTTACTGAATGCTGCCGTCATGGGCAACGGCATTCAGGACGCCGTTGACAAACTTGCCGCTGTTTTCGTCCCCATAAGTCTTGGCGATTTCAATGGCCTCGTTAATGGCCACGTTGGTGGGCACGTCCTTTTCGGGGTCAATGAGTTCGCAAATGCCAACCACCAAAATGGCCCGTTCTACTGGGTCCATTCTTTCCACCGGCCATTCGGGCGCATGCTTGTGAATGAGCTCACGGATTCGCGCGTAGTGCTTTTCCATTTTTTTCGCGAGGTTCTCGGCAAAAGAGCGGTCCTGGATTTTTTCGCCGTATTCATCCAAATTATACTTCAAAACCTCGTGCAGACCCCCGCCGCGCGCCTCGTGCTCAAAGAAGCTTTGCATGACAAGCACACGGGATTGGTGTCGATAACTGGCCATAATAGAAGCTGAAAAAGAACAGAGGACTTACGCCTTTACTGTAGTGATCTTATCATCGGTTTTCTTCTCCTCCTTGGGCAACTTGTTGACTTTTTTAAGCTTCATCACACGGTCGCTCATGCCCATGAGTTTTATGCGCGCCTTGTTCTGAAAAGCGCGATAGCGTATATCGGACTCCGAGGGGGACCTTTTCTTCTTGGGAACGGAATGCTTGGCCATAGGATTTTGCGTTAACTTGGCCTAATTTATACTATTTCTCTGTGCATTGCAACCAAATTTCGCTTTTGCTAGAATAGGGTCAAATAAAAAACGCGCAATGCTTAAAAGACTTTTCCACCGCACCCTTGCAATCGCTCTCTTTGGTCTGGGGCTGTTCATCGTACTCAAGGGGAACGCCTATGCCCAAGGCGCCCTGGGAAACGATTGGGCGCAATTTTTAAGGGACGCGTTGCCCACGTTCTCTAACGTGGACTCCGCCACCGGGGAAGAGCTGGCCATGCAATTCATCCATAACGGCATCCGGATCGTCAAATACATCGTGGGGGCCGT
>JAZDJE010000075.1:0-7017 GCA_043804325.1 Candidatus Peregrinibacteria bacterium | reverse complement strand
TAAGAAAATAAAAACCCTTCCGGAATCCTTTGCAAAGGGTTATTTTTAGCGTATGAAAAAATACGACTACGCCATCATCGGAATGGGGATAGGGGGACTCGCCGCCGGAGCGCTTTTGGCCAACGCGGGTAAAAAAGTGATCATTTTTGAAAAACATTCCTTGCCGGGCGGCTATGGTCATACCTTTAAAATAAAAGGGTTCTCCTTCTGCCCGGGATGGCATTACGTATGGGACTGCGGGAAAGGACAGGCGGTCTATGAATTTCTCAAAAAATTAGGGTTGGAGCAAAAAATCACTTTCCAACAACTGGACCCTCAGGGATTCGATAGGATCCTGTCAAAAGGAGTCGATTATAAAATTGGGAACGGGTTCGGCCGCGAACGGGAACGGCTCTCAAAAATGTTCCCGGGCACCGAAAAATCACTTAAAAAATACTTTTCCATTTTAAGCGCCATTCACCGGGAAACCCAGAAAATCCCGATTCATATCAATCAGCTAAAGGCAGAACTTCATCCATGGCGTTACTGGCACCTTCTTCGGTACCACCAATGGACGCTGCAAGACCTTTTTAACCAATTCAACTTTCCGCCGGCTCTTCAGTTGGTACTGGCCGGCCAAAGCTCCGTGTTTTTTCTGCCGCCTAACCAACTGTCGCTCATCGCCCATGCAGGAGGAGTGGGAAACTACAACGCGGGCGCTTATTACCCCATCCAGGACTTTGAAACGGTGGTCAAGGGGCTGCTGAAAAAAATAGTGGAGCAAAAGGACTGCGAAGCCCATTTGATGAGCGAGGTGGCCAAAATAAACGTGAGTGAAGATGGCAAAAGAATTGCTTCGCTGGAAACGAAAAAAGGGGAAATGATTGCGGCGGACCACTTCATATTCAACGCCGATCCCCAAACCAGCGTGAAGCTAATTGGAGAAAAGCATTTCCCAAAAAGCTTCCGGGAAAAACTAAATTACCCTTATTCCACGGGAGCGCTGAGTTTATTCCTGGGGATAAAGGGATTGGATTTAGAAAAATACATCGGAAAAGAAAACCTGTTTTACTATTCGGACTGCGACATCAACGGCATTTACGCCGAACATTTTAAAAAGGGAATCCCGAAAAACAAGTTCCAATTTTTCGCCAACGCCCCCTCCCTGCGCTCCAAAACGGTGGCGCCGGAAGGGTGCCACCAGATCGTGGCCGTGGCCCCTTGCCGCTACGATTACTTTGCCGAGCTAAAGGCCAAGGACAAAAAGCTTTACAACGAAGCGAAAGAAAAATACGCGGACAAAATGATCGGGGTGCTGGAAAAATGGATCCCGGGACTCAAGTCTCACATCGTTCTAAAAATAACCGGCAGCCCCACGACCAGCGAATACTTTGTAGCCGCCCCCCAGGGAAACTGCTACGGCACTCCGCTGGACCCGGCTCACTTCAACTTCGACCGCCTGCAATACAGAAGCCCCTTCAAAAACATGTTTTACATCGGGGCCAGCAGCTACGCTCCCGGATTTGCCACCTTAATCCACTTTGCCTCGTTATTGTGTGAAAAGTTAATCGGCAAACGGACATAACCCAAAATCCCCCTCAGGCACAGTGCCCCGAGAGGGATTTAGAAGTTTTTGAAATTAAATCCCTATTTCCGAAGGGCTTTCCTCATAAAGGCGGGGACTTCCAAGTCATCCGCTTGTTTTTGAGGTACGGAAACGGGCTTAACGGCACCGGGCGCGCCAGGCACACCAACTTTAACCTGAGCGGTGGGCTTATGGCCAAGCCGTTGGATGGTGCCTTCCGCGGTAACGGCATGCTGTCGCTGTTGGTCCTCCTGGCTAAAGCCGGTCGCAATGACCGTGCACTTGATTTCACCGGTGTAATTCTCATTGATGACCGTGCCAAAAATGATATTAGCATTGGGATCAGCGGCCTCGGTAATGACCTTAGCGGCCTCGTCCACCTCAAACATAGAAAGGTCATTGCCACCGGTAATGTTGAAGAGGATGCCCTTGGCTCCCGCAATGGACATATCGAGAAGCGGCGACTCAATGGCCGCCCGGGCCGCATCCACCGCGCGGTTTTCCCCACTGCCATAACCAATGCCCATCAAAGCGGAACCGGCGTCGTTCATAATGGTGCGCACGTCGGCAAAATCCACATTGATCATCCCGTGCGTGGTAATGAGGTCTGCAATGCCCTGAATGGCCTGACGCAAAACATCGTCCACCACGGTAAACGCGTCGGTCAACGGGGTCTTTTTGTCGATAATGGAAAGGATGCGATCGTTGGGGATGGTGATGAGCGTATCCACTTTGCCCCTCAACTCTTCCAGGCCCTGATTAGCCACTTCGTTCCGATGGGCGCCTTCAAAGGCAAAGGGCTTGGTGACAACACCAACCGTAAGGATCCCGAGCTCCCGGGCAATGTCCGCAATCACCGGAGCACCACCCGTCCCAGTCCCCCCACCCAAGCCACAAGTAACAAACACCATGTCTGCGCCATCAATAGCGCTTTTAAGCTCCTCGCTGCTCTCCTCAGCTGCTTTCTTCCCCACTGCGGGATCACTGCCCGCGCCTAAACCGCGCGTGGTGGATTTGCCAACATTGATACGATGGGAAGCCTGAGAATGATACAGCGCCTGAGCATCCGTATTCACCGCAATAAAGTCCACGCCATCCACTTTGGCCGCAATCATGCGGTTGATAGCGTTACTGCCGCCGCCGCCTACTCCAATGACCTTAATGGAAGCCAAAGGAGTAATATCCGGCGTGACTTCCACGGAATGATTGCTGGAAGACGAACGGGACCCGGAACGACCGGAAGCAGTCGAACCGAATAAACTTTTAAGTGCTTGAGACATGGTATTGAAAGTTAGAGATAAAGTTGTCTGGTTGCAAAGTAATTAAACAAATAAACAAACCGATTAAAGCGAGCAACATGCAGCGACTGGCGATGGGATAAACGATGCACGAATCGCTACTCGCTACACGCTCTTGGTTTATTTTTGTTTTTGAGTTTTAAAACGGACGGTTGGTTACTCTACATCAATTCAATAACTATGGCAATAGGTTTTTAAACCATCCCTTCACATTAGAAAAAACTTTCTTGACGTCAAAACCGCCAAACCCGTACGAATGCCCCTCGTATTTAGAGCCCCATACCACCAAACCGATGGCGGTGGCATAGGCGGGATCATCGATTTTATCCACCACTCCCTCTACCTCCGTGGGAAAGCCGATTTGAACCGGCAAACCCAGTACTTCCCGGGCCAAATCCAGGCAACCGGGGATCTTAACGCCAGCACCGGTCAAAATAGCTCCCGCCGGCAACATGCCATCGCGGCCAATAGCGCGAAGCTCGTCTTTAACCATGACGAAAATCTCGTGATAACGGGCCTGGATGATTTCCGCCATGTGCCTCTTGCTGACGGTCTGGTTGTCGATCTTGCTGATCAGGGAAAGGTCAATGGTCTCACGGTCGCTGACTTCATCGGGCATGACCGTGCCATATTCGATCTTGATTTTATCCGCCGTATCAATGGAAGTCCTAAGACCAATGGCCACGTCATTAGTCACGCTTTCTCCACCAACTGGCAGCGACGCGGTATAAAGGGTAGTCCCCTCTTCAAAGACCGAAAGAGAAGTGCTGCCCGCTCCGATATCAATCACCGCCACGCCCAATTCCTTCTGACGGCGGGAAAGGACGGCTTCTGCCGCGACCAGTGACGCGGGAATGATATCGTCAATATCCACCCCCGCCTGGTGCACAGCCTTTTCCACGTTCTTAATAATAGTGGCTTGCCCGGTAATGATATGCGCATCCACCTCCAGGCGCACGCCGATCATCCCCACGGGGTTCTTGATTCCCCGTTGGTCATCCACGGAAAACGACTTGGGGATAATGCGGAGAATCCGGCGATTGGATGGCATGGAAATCGCCTGAGCGGCTTCCAGCACCCGATTGACGTCATCTTCTATAATTTCACTGCCGGCATGGGAAATGGCGATGACCCCTTTGGAATCAAAGGACTCCACATGTTGGCCGCTAATCCCCACAAACACGTGGTGGATGGGCGCGCCGCTCATGCGTTCCGCATCTTCAAGCGATGCCGAGATATTGCTAATAGCCTCATCCACATCGATGATATTGCCCTTGCGCATCCCCGTAGAAGGGGCAACACCCACTCCTATAATATTGGGCATTTTCTTTTCCTCTTCCAGAAGGGCGATCACAGTGCGGATCTTGGAACTGCCCACATCCAAGCCAGCAATAATTTGTTCTTTTGGCATATTTTACAATTTTAAAAACAGAAAAAGTGAGTCGAACCCCTCAGTTCAAAAAATGTACTCACTTTATTTTTGGTTTCGAAGCCACTTTACACCTCCCTTATTTTTTTGACAAATCTTTTTTTAAAAAAGGGGTAAAATCTCAGTAAGTGTTCAAATTTTTTATACAATTTTTTTGGCTTATAATAAACAAAAACGCATGAACAAATTTTTGATATAACAAAAAACTTTTTCACCTTAAAATTAGATCAACTTTTTTACCCAATTTCAAAAAATACTTACCGCTTACCGCTTATACCTTACCGCTTATACCTTACCGCTTACCGCTTATTTAAAACTTCATCTTCAATTGTTTTCATCCGTTCATAATCCTCATCCGATTCGTGATCATGCCCATGAATATGCAGAAAACCATGAACAAATAATTTACTCAACTCATCCGCCAATGAATGCTTAAATTGTTCAGCCTGCCTTTTAGCCATGGGGACACTGATATAAATTTCCCCTAACAAATCCCCTTCTCCATAAGTAAAGGAAAGCACGTCGGTGGGCTCATCCTGACCGCGATACTGCTTATTGAGCGCCCGGATATAAGCGTCATTCACAAAAACCACGTTCAAAGCGCCCTGATGAACATCAACCGCCTTCTTCAGACGGGCCATTAAGGGTTTAAAAGCTTTGGGTTCAATCCCCCAGTCCTGATGATTCAGAAAGACAATCTTCATGACCATGGAGGGGCTTAACGTGGCCTGATTATAACACAAATCCACACATAAAACACTAAGGGGATGGATGGCAGGAGGGATGAAAGGAGCCTGCCGCTCCGAAGGAAAACGGAGAGGCGGCTACTGGAGGTAGCGCACAAAGAGCACATCACCCGGCTTCAGCTGGCGCACGGCAGAGGCGGTCACCCCATGAGCGCAGTCGACCCGCGCCAGAAAGCAGAACGCCCCATCGCCACAACTGTAGACGCCGTGAGACAGGGTACCGAACCACCAGGACGGAACACCTGATCCGACGTCCTGCGCACCAACGATCAGGCGTTTCCCACCGAGGAACGGCGTGTTCTGCGGAGCGTCGACACGCACAGTGTGGAAGAAGTAATCCTCCTCGGCCGGTTCGATGATCCGAGCCGATTGCTCGGCCCACGGGCGATCACCTGCACCCGGAGTGAGCCAACCGTCCATAGAGCAATCCGACACGGAAGGAGTCGGCGAATCCCCTGTGGCGCAAGCACCAACGAAGGTGGCAAAAACGATGAGGGCAAGAAAGCGACTCATGTGACACACTCCTCTCAAACGTTAAATGAATCGAGTTATCCAGCGCCTTATGGGGCGCGGAACACAAACGAAAAAACAACGGATCTCCTGCCATCTCACCTTAATGTTTTAAACTAAAAAAAACGTATTTTTAAAGATCAAAAAGGATCTAAAAAATAACACAAAACCATAAAAAAGCAACTAAAACAAGCTCATCTGGTCTTTGGCCGCCCGCAAATCTTCCGGTATGACTTTTTTAAGCCGTCTTTGCAGACTATGCATTTCCATTTCCATAAAAAAGTTGGCTAGCCCGTTAAAATCACAGGAATGGAACGCCGCCTTGGAAAGATCAAAGTCCAAATCGATATCCGTCACAATTTTAGCGAGTTTCTGCGCAAAATAAGCGTCTTTTTTACCGGATTCCAACTTATCGTGTATGCCTCCTTTGATCTCATCCAGATGCTCGTATATGCCGTCCAGCGTCTTATACTTGGCAAGCAGGCTGGAAGCCCCCTTGGGCCCAATCCCATGCACGCCTTTAATGTTATCCGAGGTATCCCCCATCAGCGCCTTGTAATCCACAATCTGCTCCGGATACACCCCGTACTTTTCAAACACTTTTTCCCGGTCATAAACAATCGGTTCGCGATACCCCTTATGGGGAAACGCCACGTGCACATGCCCGTTCACGAGCTGCAGGGCATCCATATCACCCGTCACCACAGTGCTTTCCAGCCCCTCTTTGGCCGCTTTTACCGCCAAGGTGCCCATAAAGTCATCCGCCTCAAACCCCTCCTGACTGAACATGGGGATATGGGTCCGCTCCAGCATTTCCCGAATACGGGGAATTTGGGCATACAAATCATCCGGCGCCTTAACGCGGGTTGCCTTATACCCCTCGTGCGCTTCGTGACGAAACGTGGGCGCGTGTTCATCAAACGCCACCACCAAATAATCCGGATGATCCGCCTCGATAATATTAAGCAGCATGCTGGCAAACCCGAAAAGCGCGTTGGTCGGCTCACCGGCGGATGTGGTCAATTTAGCCTGAATGGCGTGAAACGCCCGATGGACCAAGTGATTGCCGTCGATGATAACCAAGTGTTTTTTTGCCATTTTACCCTTTTTTTTACAGTGAATTCATGATATAATGATGGGATAAATAATTCCACCCAAAGTCATGGCCGACGCCAAATTCTCACCGGCATACGACAACAAAATCTACCAAAAATACAGCAAAAAGACGATTCAGAATAAAGAGAAGAATAAAATCGCCTTTTTGCAGGACTTAGACCTGCCCTACGACAAAAAAATCCCTTTGGTAGCCGTCACCTATCCCCTGACGGACAAGAACAATGTGGCGATGATCCAGGACGTCATGAACGGCATTTTAGAACAATCGGTGCAACTGGTGGTGAGCGGCATTGGAACGGAAAAATTCCAAAAGTATTTCACGGATTTGGCGGAAAAATACCCCAAACGCGTGGC
>JAZDJE010000074.1:0-17169 GCA_043804325.1 Candidatus Peregrinibacteria bacterium | reverse complement strand
CAGAAAGAAAAACGCAATGTCACAGAACTTGAGGGGCTCTACAGCAAACTCAAGGCGTGTGTCGAAGGATTGGTCGGTCTGGCGTCGGGTTCCGGTAGCGATCCGCAGGACTTTTGGGAAGCCAACATGGACTGCGACGATTTGGAACGGGATTTCTGGGACTTAAGCCAGGACATGCACAGCCAGTCCCAGTCCAAAGAACTCCCCCGGGCCATTAAGGACGTGACTCAGCGCATTGAAAAAATGGAACGCGAATGCGGCCGCGTGGAATGCACAGCGGAGATGAAAAACCTCATCAGCCGGATGAAGGAATTGCAGAAGGAAATACAGCGAGCCGGAGACAAGGGGGATTATCAGGGGTTTTGGGATTTATACAACGACTTCAACTTTGAATCCGAAAAATTCTGGGAGGAACTGCAGGGGGTCCATGAAAGCATGGAGGGAGACTTTGGATTTGAAGACATGGAGGCATTTGAAAATTTTGGGGACATCCAAATGGCTCCGGAGGCGTTCCGCGGGGAAATGATGCAGCTCAAGGAATCCATGATGAAGGAAATCGGTGAGCTGGAATCCCTGACCAATCGCCTGCGCGAGGCCAAAAAAATCGCTCAGCAAGAACTACAGGAGCTGCAGGCCGTCCAGGACGAAATTGGCAATTACAACTTCCTGGGCAATGCGGGCGAGGGGATTAAAAAAGAGCTCAGGGAATTCGTGTCTCAGGCGGAAGCCCTAAGCAAGAGCCAGGTCAAAATGAAGGTTCAGGAGCTGAAGACCAAGGCCAGAGAAAAAATCCAGGAAGCCAAAGAGGAGAAGTTCCAAAAAGGCGTGATTGCGTTCGTGGACGCCGATGATAACGATTGGTTTGGCTTTTATGCCCTTCGGGCCAAAGAAGCCGGACTGGTCAAAGGAACGGGAGAATCAGGAGGCAAAGAGCTCAATCCAAATGGCCTGACTAATGTGGCGGAAGCCTGCGCGTTATTTGGCCGCGTGATTGGCGTGGATGAAACCGTCCAGCCCAGTTCCGCGGTAGGCCGGCGTATGCCGGATTGGGCCAAAGCCGGTTGCGCCGCCCTGGAAATGAATGGCGTGAATCTGGACGACGTCTTTGGAGCAAAACAAGCGGGGGACACCGTGACCCGTGCGGAAGCCGCCCGTCTGCTTGAAGCGGTCTTTGATCTTCCTGCCGGCCAGGCGTCTTTCCCCGACATCAATCGGGCCAGCACGGCGGAAAAAGAGGCTATTGGAGCCGTCAATGCCGCAGGCATCATGACGGGGGAGGGAAGCGGACAGTTTAACGTTAAGGGTCCTTTAAACCGCGCCGCAATGGTCAAAGTCCTCATCAAAGCGCAGGGACTTAATGAGGTAAACCCATTGCCCACCCCCCACGAAAATCCAGAGGGCTCGGTTGAAATCAACCCACTGCCCACGCCATAAGCTCCCTTCAGGCAATCAGCATGAACAAAAAAAGACCCCAACTCGGGGTCTTTTTGTTTAAAGTGGCGGAGAGGGAGGGATTCGAACCCTCGGTCCGGTATGCACCGGACACCGCTTTTCGAGAGCGGCGCCTTCAGCCACTCGGCCACCTCTCCATGACAACCATCAGTTTAGCATAGGTAATCACTAAAATCTGATTCGACAAAAACTAACGTGGCGGAGAGAGTGGGATTCGAACCCACGGTCCGCGTAGGCGGACACACGCTCTCCAAGCGTGCGCTTTCGGCCACTCAGCCATCTCTCCACAAGATGCGAGAAACGCGTTCCGAGCGTAAGGAGTCCGAGTAAAACAAGGAGGATCTGTAGCGAGGATAAAATTTAGACAATCTGCGTCCCGCCTCAGGCGGGCTGGCAGATTGGCAAACTTTTAAGCGTTTCCCTTCTGGGACAATACAGCACTATGTTTTTTTACTTTCTTCCTCGCGGGTTTCATTAGAGTCCGCAGGGCACTGGTGGCTACTTTCATGGTTTCCACTTTACCGGTCTTGGGGTTAAACACCTTCTTGATTTGGAGGTTGGGCAGAAAGCGGCGTTTGGTACGGCGTACGGAGTGGCTGACGTTGTGTCCGGTTGAAGGTCTCTTCCCGCTTAGTTGACAGACTTTTGCCATTTTTTAGGGCTTTAGAATGCCTAAAAAACCTATCACCTGCCGTTTCAATTGTCAAACGAATGTTGTAAAGTACCTCATGCCATGAAAATCATCCACAAAAACAAAAAGGCGTACTTTGACTACGAGGTCTTGGAAGAGCTGACCGCGGGGATCATGCTGACGGGATCGGAAATCAAGTCCATCCGGGCGGGCAACGTGAATTTAAAAAGCGCTTATGTCAGTATCCAAAACGGCGAAGCGTTTTTACAACAGTCCCAAATTGCCCAGTACGCATATGACTCGAGCCCAAACTACGACCCCTTCCGCACGCGCAAGCTCCTTTTATCGAAACGCGAAATTGAATGGCTGGCGGGTAAGCTCAATACGCAGGGTGTCACCATCGCCGCCCTGGCCGTGGGCCTCAAAGGGCCGTATGCCAAAATAGTCATCGGCTTGGTGCGGGGCAAGAAAAAGCACGACAAGCGGCAACTGATCAAAGAACGCCACATGGAGCGTGAAGCCGAACGGGCCATGAAAAAATTCTAATGCTTGGCCGCGAACCGCCAGGCCATTTCAAAAATACTGCGCTGGGTGTCCGCCATGGCCTGACTTTCAATGATCACCCCAAACACCTCCTCGCCAAAGGAAACCATGGCAATTTTATTGTCGTAAATGTTGATTTCGTCAGTGAAGTTGAGCTTTTTAGGGTCGATCAAACGGATTTTACGGAGGGACCGGCGGTCGCCGGCTTTCACCTGCCGCCCGTACTCATCGTTTGGCGCAATACCTCGCAAATAGATGTTTTTAGCGATGCGTCGGGCCACATACTCTTGATCGTATTCCGTCCAGTGACGTCGGACTTCGCGGGAATTGGCGTAGTTTAAAATTTCCGTTTTCGCGGTCAGGGTATCCGCGTAAATGGCTTTCACCGCCTCAATGCCTTCATAAAAACGGACCACCGGACGCTGGCCCGTTTGGTTGATGAGTCCCGTAAGTTCCGGGACGACGGACTCAAAGTCCTGCACATGTTTTTTTTCCTGGGCCAGCAAAAGTTCCGGGCGGACGGCCATGTAAATGTCCTTGCCGCCTGTTTTAAGCGGGGTCACATACCCCCGCCGCTTCATCTTTTCGATGATATAGTAAATGGAAGCGCGGTTGACCTTGGAGGTCTTGGCGATTTGTAAAATGCTCGCCTGACCCAATTCCAAAAGCGCCAGGTAAATGCGGGCTTCCTTATCGTCAAGTCCTAAGTTGATCAAAACATGATAATTGGCATCCTTCAACATAAAATGTTGTAAAATTTTTCAACATTATTCTAATGCTAGGGGATTTTTAAGGCAAGACCAAAGCGAAAAACACTCACGTTGAAGGTTTGGTCGTGTTTTTAACGATTGGTTTTAGGGGCTTGCATTGGCGATTTTTAAAACTTAAATTGGGTTCAAAATACATCCTAACTCCATTTTATTATGGCACTCGCTCAGACGGCCCCATCCTCCACCACCGGCAAAAGACAGCTCCGCATGAATATCCAAATACCCGCCACCCCCCGCTTTGACACCAGCGCGGATTTTTTGGAATTGCCTTATAACGAGTTGGAAAGGCGCAACGTGGCCCTCAAGCGTGAAAGGGAGGCCGGACATAGCGACGAGTACTTTGCGGAGAAGCTGAAGGCAGAACTCCAAAAAGAGATCAGCGTCAAAGCCGTGACCGTTGGCTTTTCGGATGTGGAAGGCAAGCTGCAAATGCTGGATTACAACAAGGCTTTCCTACTGGAATCACACGATAACCTCACGTTCGACGGGTCGTCCATCCACGGCTTCACCAAGCAGAACCAATCCGACCTGCGGCTAAAATTGGACTGGTCCACCTTCCGCTGGCTGCCGGCCGACGTATTTGGGGCGGGCAAGGTGTTGATCTTTGCGGACGTTTATGGCCGGGACGGTATGCCTTATGAGGGCGACTACCGCTGCAACCTAAAGCTATTGCGGGACAAGATGAAGGCCAAGCACGACGCCACGGTCAATGTAGCCGCGGAAATTGAGGGATTTGTGTTTGAAGGCGAAAACGCGGAGCAGAACTACGACGAGCGGATAGGGTTTAAGCTAGTCACCAAGGGGGGGTACTTCCACGCCCTGCCTCAGGACCAACTGCGCCAGTTCATCGACCGATTGGCGGAAGCCACGCGGGCCATGGGGTTCGAGAACGAAAAGGACCACCCGGAGGTCGCCCCGTCTTCATTTGAAATGAACTACCGCTACACGGAAGTGCTCCACGCGGCGGACCAGGTCCAGCTGTATAAAGTCGCGGCGCGCCAGATTGCCAAGAACTTTGGCTTCACCGCCTGTTTTTTGCCCAAGCCGGTCCCTGGCATCAACGGCAGCGGCATGCATACCAACCTGTCCATTTCGGAAAAGGGGAAGAACATTTTTTACGACGCCACAGGGGAAAACGGCTTATCGGAAAAAGCGCATCACTTCATCTTGGGGGTATTGGCCCATGGCAAGGACATTTGCCTGGCCATCAACCCCAGTGTCAATGCGTACCGCCGGCTGGACCCCAAATACGAAGCGCCGAATCAAATCAAAGTGTCGGCCATCGACCGCGGGGCCATGATCCGCATCCCGCTGGCCAACGAAAATTCCGCGCGCATCGAAATCCGCAGCGTGGCCCCGGACGCCAATCCGTACTTTGCCTGGTACATGGTTTTAAAGGCGGGTCTCAAGGGGATGTTGGCGGACGATAAGACCGTTACGGCATACAAAAAGGCCTACACGGGAAAACCCAAAAAACTACCCGGCAACATTTACGACGCCATCGCCGAATTCAAGAAAAGCGCCTTCATCAAAGAGGTCCTGACGCCGGAAAACCGGCAAAAGTACCTCGAACTCAAAGAGGCCGTGGCCCATCGCAGCCCCCTGGAATTGGGCAGCCGGGTCAAAAACAGCGAGGTGTGGTACCACCACGAGGTGAGTAACCAGGTGTTGTGGAGCGAGTTTTAAAGGCTTGCGGGGGGTAGGGTTTTTGCCTAAGATGGGCTCATGAGTATTTTGCCCGAAAGCATCCAAAAGACCATTGAGGAGTTTTCTAAGCTCCCGGGAATCGGCCCCAAAACCGCCCAGCGTTTGACGTTCTACCTGCTGCGCAGACGCGACCAGGACGTGGCGCAATTCGGAAAGACCGTCGGCAAGTTAAAGGACGGCATCCGGTACTGCGCGCGCTGCTGCAATTTGACGGTCAGCGAGTTTTGCGGCGTTTGCCAAAACCCCAAACGCGACACCGGCATCATTTGCGTGGTGGAGGAAATGATGGACCTCGTGGCCATTGAACAAACGGGGGAATACCGGGGCCTCTACCACGTTTTGCACGGGGTCATTTCGCCGGTGGATAACATCGGCCCGGACGAACTGAAGATCGCCGAACTCATCGAACGGGTAAAGAAGGAAAAAATCAAAGAAATCATCTTTGCCCTGAACCCATCCATGGAAGGGGAGGCCACTTTGGCGTACCTGATGAACCACCTAAAACCGCTGGGCATCAAGGTCACGCGTTTGGCGCGCGGCATTCCCGTAGGCGGCGACCTGGAATACGCGGACGCCCAAACCCTCCGGCGCGCTCTGGAAGGGCGGATGGACTATTGATCTTTAAAAACAGCTCGAAAAAGGGGTGTATTAGGCAGATAAAGGAGGTGGTGTGCTTTAGTCTTTGGACGGGGGCACGCCCCCTTGTCTCCCCAAACAAACCCCTGTTTCAAGAAAGAGGTGACCCATGTGGAAGATTTTCGGAAAGCCGCTGAAGCTGGCGGCGCAGCTGATTGGTTTTTGGGTGCTGGGCGTCATTCTGTTGGCCGCTGCCGCCCCGTTCCTGAGGGAACTGGGATTCACCGAAGACCAGTTCTTCGCGCTCTCCGCCCCGGCCATGGCGATCGTGGCGGTACTCTTTAGCCTCATTTCGATGGGGACCAAGCGTCTCCACGAGGGATAACACGAAACAGGGAAGAACGCCCGTCGGCTTCGGTCGGCGGGCGTTTTCCAATTTAGGAAGGAGAAGACGTCAGTTGCTTAAAGTCGGGCAACAGGGATTCCAGTTGCGCCAAATGAGTTTGCGCGGCCGCTAGCTGCCGGCGCCGCAAGAAGAGCTCTCGCCGTGGGGAATCATCTCCCAGCACCCGGCCGGCCAAAGACCGCTGGGTAGTCGCTAATTCCAGTTGGCTGATGTGTCGTTGGAGCCGGATAATCTTTTGCCACGCCCATTGCCGGACTTGGTCGGGGGAGATTTTCTGGGCGAAAACCGAAAGCTCAATGCCATGGATGTCCATGGACGTGGTGAGCCGGAAAAGCGATTCATAAAACCGTGAAAGGATTTTCCAAAAGCGGTCGTTGGCCGCCTGGTTAATGCCGGATTTGACCAAATAGGCCTGGAGAACCACCAGCATCTGTTCAATTTGCCCAATTTCCTGGGAGGTATCGCCCGTTTCTCTAATGACCCCCCGTTCAATACTGGGCAAGAATCGGTTCAAGTAATCCACCAGAGCCCGGTAAAGCTCCCGGACATCGATTTGAGGGGGAATGACCTGGGCCCGTTCCACCATGCGGCCCATTTCCGGATCGGGCGTTACGGGAATGCCGCTGGCGGTCTCGGCCTGAGGGGAGTCGGCAAGAGGGGAATGCCCCCGTACCCTATTCAGCCCCTCGGCGGTTTGCCGGGCTTGGGCCCGGAGCTTGCTGACCACGCCGGAAGAGTTTTGGGTCCATCCCTGTACATGGCCGTCAATGGCCTGACGCGACGATTGCAGCAGGTCCAAAATGGCCTTAATCAACAGAAAAAGGCGGATGATTTCGGGACCCGTTTCGTTGATAGCGCGTTCCAGCGTTAGGCTGGTAACGAACTCCCTTTCCAAAGCGGCGGCCATGCCCGCGACCTGCAAAATGGACTCACAACTCGCTTCCCGGGTATCCGTCATCATGCTAAGCGCGCGCTGTCGGGCCGCAATGGCGATTTCCTCGGCGTGGGTCACGCGTAGTTCGTCAGACAGGCGAAGGGAAGAAAAAGCACCATCCAGTCCATCATCCGATTCGGCATAGACAGGCTTATCGTCACCGTTGGTGGGTTTTTTGGAGGGCATTGAAAAAATAGAATTCAAAAAAGAATTTTAACCATTTTTTGTAAAGTGTCAATTGCTTTAAAACGGCTTGTTTTTCAGACAAAAATCTACTATTATTAAATACACCCTCACCTTATTTTTATGCCAAGGCAAGCCAAGACAACAACGGCCGTTGAAGTCGAAGTGCTTCCCAAAGGTAGCACGGAAGGCGCTTTTGCCACGCCGGTTGACCTGGAGGGAATGTCCAGGGAGCAGTTACTGGCGCTGATGGACGAGCAAGGCCAGGCTTACGACGCCACGGTGCGGGGACATGCCGCAACCCAGGCAGAGTTGGCCAAAGGACGCACGGAAGCCCAAAGAAGGGCCGCCGAAAGAGTCCGGGAAGCGCTGGCTAGGGTCCGTAAAGGCCGGGAAGCCGCCTAACCTAAAACCCCGACTCGATCATGCGCCGCCCCTCGGGAGTGGCCAGATTTTCGGCTAACACCCCCACGGCCGTAAAGTCCGGACGGGCCTGATATTTGCTGTGGATGAACTCGATATAGGGTTCTTTTTTCTCATCGGCGTAGCTCACCACGCGGTACCAGTCCGATTGGATGCCGGGAACGGCGTGTCCCAGGTTCTTTTTCTCTCCCGGAAGCAATTCCGTGGTGTATTCGACACGGGGAGCCGGAGCGGACGTTTGGTCGTAGTAATACGGCCCAATCATGTGCACCTGTCGCCCGTCCTTGGTCCCGTAAAAGTTGTAATACGCCCGCCCTTCAATGGTGAAGGACTGCATTAAAATAGAGGTTTTGGAATCGTTGATAAATTTTAAGTCCACCTGCGGCGGGTACACGGTGGCATCCAGCCCGATGGGCTTATAATAGGACACCGCGTACGAGTGGTTGCGCCGTGCCGTGACGGGAAACCCTGCCGCCAGGGCCGCCCGGTACGCCGTGGTACTAACCTGGCACAGCCCGCCCCCGTACTCCGGCACCGTGCGATCGCCCGCGATCACCAATTCCTTTTTATACCCCGTCCATTCCTCCACGGGCCCCAGGATTTTCCCAAACACGAATTCCTCCCCGGGCTCAATGATATGGCCGTTGAAGCGACTCAGTCCCACTTGGATGTTGTTGATGCGGTTGGCGGGGGACCCGCTGAAGTCCGTTTCGCCCGAAGACAGCAGTTCCGTGATGCCTTGCTTTTGCAGTTTCTTGTGCACCGTCACCACGGGTTCTTCGCGGAGGAGGGGCAAGTGGACGAATTTCACTTCGTTTTCAATAGCCCCCTTGACCAGGAACGCGGCCTTCATGCTGTCCAATTTCCGTCCATACAGCCCGTGCCCGTCAAAAATCGGTTTCCCGTCGATATCGATGTCTATGGTCACGTCCTCCCGTTCCCGGTAAATGTCCGGCGCGATTTTACGCTCCAGATAGTCCCGGATCTTGACCACGTCGAGTCCCCGCACAGTTTCTCGGGTTAGCTCAGGCGTCAGCGCCGCCAAATCTTCCGGACTCAGGGACACGGGGATCCCTTTGTAGTAAACCTTTTCGTATTCGGAAAAAAGGTCCTGGTATTTTAAATTCACCTCCCAAATGCGGAAGTCGGTCTTGAGCACCAGATTGCCGGGCGTAGGCGTGTCGGCCAAAGCGCCTTTTGGCAAAAGGAGGACCAAAAGGCAGGCGGAGATGAGGGCGTGGCGGAGCTTCATTGTTTCTTTTTTCGGACGAGTAATTGGAGGACAAAACGCTTAAAAAACCCGAGTTTCTTTTCGTCTTTCACATAGGTTTTTCCCTTCAGGAACATCTTCATGGACTGGTCGCGCAAATACTCCCGGGAATCTTTGCCCTTTTTAGGCGCCAGCGTGAGTCCCAAAATGGACCCCACCGCTCCACCGACAATGATGCCGGTCAGGACCTTGAAAATGCTTTTGGCGACTTTATGTCCCTTTCCCATACTTTTGTTTTGTTAAAGCGGGTTCATTATACAAAAAGATCACTTTTTATTCCACTCGATTTCCGGATAGCCCTTTAGGTGCGAAAGCACCGCCTCTTTCACCTCGTCTAATTTCTCCCGGCTCCCTGCCTCCATGATGACGGACAAACATGGCGACGTATTGGAAACCCGTATGCCGGCCCACGCCCCGCTCCCCAATTCCACGCGGATTCCGTCCAGCGTGTTATGGGGGTACTTATTCCCAAAATACGCCTTCACTTTTTCCAAAACCCCGAACTTCTCGGTATCGGCACAATAAGGCCGCATCTCCGGTTCACTAAATACTCGCGGGAACTCGCTCAATAACTCGCTAACGAATTTACCCGAATCACTCACAATCTTTAAAACGCGCAAGCTTGTCACCAGGGCGTCGTCAAACGGATAGTAGCTTTCCGGCAAAAAGAAATGCCCCGACTGCTCGCCCCCTAGTACCGCCCCACTCTCACTCATCGCCGCCTCCACGTACGAATGGCCCACCTTGCACATCACAGGATTGCCGCCCCACTGGCGGACAAGATCGAATAACACTTGCGAGTTACTCACCGTGAACACCAGGCTGCCGCCCGGGCAGCGTGTAAGAACATCTTTAGAAAGCAGCATGAGAAGCCGGTCCGCGTTCACAAATTCCCCCTTCTCCGTCACGATAGCCACTCGGTCCCCATCGCCGTCAAAGGCCAACCCGATATCGGCGCCACGGCTTGCGACTTCTCGTTTCAAATCCCTCAAATTACCCTCCACAATCGGATCGGGCTCATGGTTTGGGAATCGCCCATCGAGTTCGGTGTATAACTCAGTAACCTGGTGGCCGAATTCGGAAAGGACTCGCGGATAAAACGCCCCCGCCACCCCATTTCCCGTGTCCACCGCCACTTTTAATTTTTTATTGAATCGGAACAGGGACTCCAGTTTCTCCAAATACTCATCCAAATAATCTCCCGACACCACCGACCCTTCCCCCTTCTCAAATTCCCCCGCCGCAATGATCTTATAAAGGGTCTGCAAGTCATCCCCATAAACCGCATGCCCGCCCCTCGCGACTAGCTTAAACCCATTATACTCAGCCGGGTTATGACTGGCGGTGATGTTACATCCCGCATCAAACCCGCCGACGGTGTTGCTAAAGTAAAGGAGGGGACTGGCACATAACCCCACATCTGTCACCAAAGAACCTGCATTCACCAGGCCGGAAATAAACGCCTCCGCTAGCTCCGGACTCGACGTCCTCCCGTCTCTCCCCACCACCACCTTAGGCCTGCGTACCTTCCGCTCCCGGATCAAAAACGTCCCAAAGGCCTTCCCAATGTCCCTGGCCACCTCCGCGTCCAAATCTTCCCCAACAACACCGCGAATGTCATATGCACGAAAAATAGTCGAAGAAACCATAAAAATAAGCTAGAATGACGACGGTCATTATAACACAAGATTTCATGCCCCTATCTTAGACTATGTTTGAACAATCCTTTAAAAACATCGATGACATTCTCCGCAAAGACGCGGGCGCTTCCAGTGAGCTGGATTACGTGGAACAGACCTCCTGGATTCTCTTTCTAAAGTACCTGGATGATCTGGAGAAAGACAAAAAAACAGAGGCCGCGCTTGCGGGCAAAAATTACAACTATATCATTGAGACAAAGTACAGATGGGACGTTTGGGCGGCGCCAAAGACCGCTGATGGGAAATTAGACCACCATAAAGCGCTTGGGGGCGATGACCTAAAAGATTTTGTGGATCATCAGCTTTTTCCGTACCTTAAAAAATTCAAAAGCACAGCGGATAGCCCGGATACGATCGAATACAAAATTGGCGAGATCTTCAGTGAACTGAAAAATAAGATCCAAAGCGGTTACAACCTGCGCGAAATTTTGAACATCGTGGACGGCATGCGTTTTCGCTCCCAGGCCGAGAAGCACGAACTTTCTCATCTTTACGAAGCCAAAATAAAAAATATGGGTAACGCGGGCCGCAACGGTGGAGAATATTACACGCCCCGCCCGCTCATCAAAACGATCGTCAAAGTCGTCGCGCCCAAGATTGGAGACAGGATTTACGACGGCGCGGTGGGCTCAGCGGGATTTTTGGTCGAAGCGTTCGACTATCTGAAGCAGAGCAAAAATCTTTCTACCCATGACGCGGAGATCCTTCAAAAAAAGACATTCTACGGCAAAGAAAAGAAAGGTCTCGCCTACATCATCGGCATCATGAACATGATTCTGCACGGTATCGAAGCGCCCAACATCATTCACACCAATACGCTTGCCGAAAACATCGCCGATATTCAGGAAAAAGACCGTTACGACGTGGTGTTGGCCAATCCGCCCTTTGGAGGCCAAGAGCGCGCGGAGGTCCAGCAGAATTTCCCCATCAAAACCGGCGAAACCGCCTTCTTATTCCTTCAGCACTTCATCAAGATCCTCAAGGCCGGCGGCAAAGCGGGCGTGGTGATCAAGAACACCTTCCTTTCCAATACCGATAACGCCTCGGTCTCGCTCCGCAAGCTTTTGCTCGAATTCTGCAACCTCCACACCGTCCTCGACCTCCCCGGAGGCACCTTTACCGGCGCAGGCGTAAAAACGGTGATCCTGTTTTTTGAAAAAGGTTTGCCCACCAAAAAAGTGTGGTTCTATCAGCTCAATTTGGCCCGCAATTTGGGCAAAACCAATCCGCTGAACGAAAAAGATCTGGCAGAGTTTGTGGAACTGCAGAAAACCAAGGCGGATAGCAAAAATTCATGGTCGGTAGACGTGACTAGTATTGACCAAAAAACCTTCGATTTGTCGGTGAAGAATCCGAATAAAGCCGGCGAAGCGGCCTTGCAGGAGCCGAAGGAGATTTTGAAGGAGATGAGGAGATTGGATGGGGAGAGCGAGGAGATTCTAGATATCATTTTGAAACGAATACTGAAAAAATAATTATGGCAGAAATTATTATAACGAAATCGATAGGAAAAAATTTTGTAAAAACAAATGGTGTCTTATTACAAGAGACAGCAGATACCGCACTAGTTTTTTTTCCTGAAATCCACCCCGGTGGAGTTAGGGGGCATTTAGTAAGATTCAAAAAGGCTAGAGATGAAACGTGGGAAAAAATACCGGAAAAAAACTTTAAACAATTACAACTTTATGAAGGTGTGCATATTGAGTTAAGAACGCAGCAATTACAGACACTAATAGATGAAACCAATAAAAGAAAATTAATTGCAAAAGATGGTATCCAATATGGACAAACAGAATATGTCGTAGGTGATAAAAATAATGTCTTGTTGATTGATAATAAAAATATAAAGGGAATCTTGGAACAAATTTTAGCAAAAGGGTATTCTGGTGATTTTTGGGATTTGCTTAGCAAATCAGATCCATATCTCGCTAGCAATTTTGCAACTGCGCATAGGCATAACATCAACCAGAAAGAAATTAAAAATTTAGAACAACTTTTAGTCTTGGAAAGGTCTAGAGATATTGTTGAAACAATTAGAGAATATGATTCTCTAAAACAATATATTGCTGGTCAACCAGAAAAAATTTTTCAAAATTGGATTGAAAAAAATTTATGGATTTTCGGAGTTGAATATGTAAAAAAATATGATGCAAAGAAAATAGCATTATTTAGCGAAGGAGATTTATTAATGGAGTCAATGGATGGCTTCTTGGATTTAATAGAATTGAAACGACCAAAATATGAAATTTTTCAATATGATTCCAGTCATAAAAGTTATTATTCGTCACCAGATTTATCAAAAACTATCGGACAATGTTTACTTTATTTACAGAAAATGGATGAGTATAAATCCATTTTAGAAAAAGAATATAAAGTAAAAATATTAAGGCCTCGAATAAAAATTATTGCGGGTAGGACTAACGCATTTAATGATGTCCAATTTGAAGCGTTGCGAATGCTTAATGCAAATTTGAATTATATTCAAATCATATCTTATGATTATCTTTTAAGTTGTGGTAGAAAAATAATCTCTTTATATGAAAAATAACTGGCAAACAAAAAAACTCGGCGATATTTGTAATCTAATTGGCGGAGGAACGCCCTCAAAATCGAATCGCAGTTTTTACGATGGTGATATTCCTTGGGCAACCGTGAGAGACATGAAAAGCGAAATTATTGTTGATACTGATTTTAAGATAACGCGAGAGGCAGTAAAAAAATCATCTACAAATGTTATCCCAAAGAATAATGTTGTGATTGCATCACGAGTTGGACTCGGCAAGGTTTGTTTTTTGGAAATTGACGCGGCTATTAATCAGGATCTTCGGGCTATTATTCCAAAAAATTCAAAGGAGCTGAACGTACATTATTTGTTTTGGTGGCTAAAGAGTATTGCTCATCTCATTGAAGAAGAGGGTACGGGCGCAACAGTAAAGGGTGTGAAATTGCCTTTCATAAAGAGCCTAGAGATTCCTCTTCCGCCCCTCCCCGAACAGCACCGCATCGTAAAAATCCTCGATGAGGCGTTTGCGGCTATAGCGAAGGCAAAAGAAAACGCTAAAAAGAATCTGCGAAACGCCCGCGAGCTTTTTGAGTCGTATTTGCAGGGAGTTTTTGTGAAGCTGGGCGAAGGATGGGAAGAAAAGCAGGTGAATGAGATATGTGAAGTTGAGTATGGATATACCGAAAAAGCCAAAAGTCATGGCGACTACAGATTCGTAAGAATTACTGACACGAACGAAGATGGCTTACTGACACAGGGAAGTAAGATGTACATCAATTCTTTTGATGATGCGAATAAATACGTTTTGGCCAATGGAGATTTATTAATGGCTCGAACGGGTGCCTCTGCGGGCAATTTGTTACTGTTTGAGGGTAATGAAAAAGCAGTATTTGCGTCGTATCTCATTAGAATGAAATTCAAAAAAGAAATTTTAAGTAAGCTGTATTGGTATTTTTCAAAATCGAAGCTTTATTGGGATCAGGTTAGGCAGCTATCAGCTGGTTCGGCTCAGCCTCAATTTAATGGCGGTGCGTTAAAACAGATTGTTTTTCCTTTCCCAAAATCTCTCCCTGAGCAGCGTGCCATCGTCGCTAAACTCGACGCGCTTTCCGGCGAAACCAAGAAGCTGGAAGCGATTTATAAGCAAAAACTGGCGAATTTGGAGGAGCTGAAGAAATCGGTGCTCAAAAAGGCGTTTGCGGGGGAGCTATAGATGAATTGATTTAAATCTGCTTGACTGGTAAACAAATGTTTACTAAAATGAGAAAGATTTAATAAATTACCTATGAATAATGATTTGACTATTTTTGAGGACTACAATATCCGTCGCCATTATGACGAAAAAGCTGAAAAATGGTTTTTTTCAGTCGTTGATATTGTTGCCGCTTTAACCCAGCAACATGAACATAGAAGGGCTCAAAGTTATTGGACGACATTAAAAAATCGCTTAAAAGAAGAAGGAAGTGAGGTGGTCACAAAGTGTGACCAACTGAAAATGAAGGCGGCTGATGGTAAAACCTATCTCACCGATGTAGCCGATACGGAAACACTTTTACGCCTTATTCAATCCGTTCCCAGCCCTAAGGCAGAACCGATCAAGCTTTGGCTGGCGAAAGTGGGATATGAACGGATGCAGGAAATAGCCGATCCGGAGCGGTCCCTCAATCGGGCCCGGGAAAACTGGAAGAAACATGGCAGAGACGATAAATGGATCCAGCAACGCATGCTGGGGCAGGAAACCCGAAATAAGCTCACGGATTATTGGTACACCCACGATATCAAAAAAGGCGAGGAATTCGCGATTCTCACCAATATCATTCATTCCGAGTGGTCTGATATTTCGGTCAAAGAACATAAACAATTAAAAGGCCTAAAGACTCAAAACCTGCGTGACCATATGAGCGAAGCTGAACTCATTTTTACCGCTCTGGCAGAGCTTTCCACCAGGCAAATTGCCGAAACCGATGAAGCGACCGGCATGGGACCCAATCAAATTGCCGCAAAAACAGGTGGCAGGATCGCCAAGAAAACAAGGCTGGAGCTGGAACAAAAGACCGGCAAAAAAATAGTTTCCGGCGGCAATTATCTAAGAACGGGAAAATCAGCGAAAGAGTTAAATCCCTAATTTTTATAATTTCATGGGGATGAAAACTGTAGACTTTTAGTCAGTCAATGTTTACAGTTATGGCAAAACAGTAGGCATTGACTATGAACGAAGCCGAAACACGAGCGGAGTACATTGATCCCAAACTGAAAGAAAGCGGCTGGGGGGTTGTGGAAGGATCAAAAGTTCTACGGGAATATCGTATCACCGAAGGCCGAATCCAAATGGGTGGAAAACGCGGCAAGCCGGAAATCGCCGACTATGTCTTGTTTTACAAAAATCAAAAAGTCGCCGTCATCGAAGCCAAAAAAGATGAATTGGAAGCCACGGAAGGGGTGACACAGGCCAAAATTTATGCGGAAAAAATGCAGATCGCGTATACCTACGCGACCAATGGCAAGGAAATTTACGAAATTTCGATGAAAAGAGGCGAGGAGGAGTATATTGACCAGTTCCCTACGCCTGATCAGTTATGGCAGAGACTTTATTCAGGCCTTGATACATGGAAAGAAAAATTTTCACAGATTCCATTTGAGGATGTGAATGGCACCAAGGTCACGCGGTATTATCAGGAAATTGCCGTTCATAAAGCGCTCGACGCGATTGCCAGGCAAAAGCAACGTATTTTGTTGACGCTGGCCACGGGAACCGGAAAAACGTTCATTGCCTTCCAAATCGCCTGGAAGCTGTTTCAAACGCGATGGAACTTAAAGCGCGATGAAAGCCGGAGACCACGGATTTTATTCCTGGCGGATCGCAATATTCTAGCCAATCAGGCATTCAATGATTTTTCATCGTTTCCCCAGGACGCGCTGGTGCGCATCAATCCCCTGGACATTCGGAGAAGAGGTAACGTGCCCACCAATGGGAGCGTGTTTTTCACTATCTTCCAGACGTTCATGAGCGGACCCAATAATACTCCGTATTATGGCGACTATCCTCCTGACTTTTTTGATTTTATTATCATCGACGAGTGTCATCGCGGCGGCGCCAATGACGAAGGCAACTGGCGTGGAATTTTGGAGTATTTTTCTCCCGCAGTTCAGCTTGGTCTTACCGCTACACCAAGACGCCAAGACAATATAGATACCTATAAATATTTTGGCGATCCGGTCTATATTTATTCGCTCAAAGAAGGCGTGAATGACGGATTTCTGACGCCATTCAAAATAAAACGGATTCAGACCACGTTAGATGAGTACGTTTACACGTCCGATGATCAAATCATTGAAGGCGAAGTGGAGGAGGGTAAAGTTTACGAAGAAGAGGATTTTAACCGGATTATTGTGATCAAAGAACGGGAAGCTAAACGGGTACGGGTGATGCTGGACGAAATCAATCAGAGTGAAAAGACGATTATTTTTTGCGCAACACAGGATCATGCGTTGGCAGTGCGGGATTTGGTCAATCAATTCAAAAAAAGCGCCAATCCGCATTATTGTGAGCGGGTAACGGCCAATGAGGGCGCGCGCGGCGACCAATACCTGCGGGATTTTCAGGACAACGAGAAAACCATTCCGACAATTCTGACGACCTCTCAAAAGCTTTCCACGGGCGTCGACGCACGCAATATACGCAATATCGTTTTGATGCGCCCAATCAATTCCATGATCGAATTTAAGCAGATCATCGGTCGTGGCACACGGCTTTTTGATGGGAAGGAATATTTTACTATTCTGGATTTCGTAGACGCCTACAAGCATTTCTCCGATCCCGAGTGGGATGGTGAACCGATAGATGAAACGACGAAAAAACCCAGGAAGCCGCAGGACGATAAAAACGATAAGACATGCGATCCTATGGAGCCATCTAATCAACCCGAAGAACCAAAGAAAAGATTGAAGATTAAGTTACGCGATGGGAAAGAACGTGAGATTCAGCACATGATTTCCACTTCATTCTGGAGCGCGGCCGGCAGACCAATTTCCGCAGAACAATTTTTGAAAAATATGTTTGGTACACTGCCG
>JAZDJE010000073.1:0-4440 GCA_043804325.1 Candidatus Peregrinibacteria bacterium | reverse complement strand
CAAAAAGGACGATTAATAACCTTTTACTTTAATGAAAATCTTTGCCTCTGCTCTCCGTATCACAGGGGCCAAATTGCTTATTTTTGCCGTGTCCCTGGGGATTTTAATCGCGGTCCCCGCCTTCATCCACCAGCAATGGGTGACCGGCCCACTCGTCAACGCCGCGCTCTTTATTTCCACCGTTTTGGTGGGGCCTATGGAGGCGGTACTATTGGGCCTGATGCCCAGCGCGGTGGCGCTTTCTACGGGGTTACTGCCTTTGCCCCTGGCGCCCATGGTTCCGTTCATTATGATGGGCAATGCCGTATTGGTGGCCCTGTTCCACTATTTTTATAAGTGGAATATCGCGGTGAGCGTGGTTGTCGCCGCCTTTTTAAAGTTCCTGTTCTTGGCCAGCATCGTGCGATTTTTAATGGGGCGCTTGTTAGACGGCCCTTTAGTCAGTAAGCTCGCGGTCATGATGAGCTGGCCGCAGTTTTTTACGGCGGTGATCGGCGGCGCGGTGGCGGTTTTATTTTTAAAGGGCATTCAACGCTTATGAGCGACCTTCATCGCATGGCTCAGGCCATTGAGTTTGATCCCAAGCAATGCATGGGGTGTACGGCCTGTGTTTCTACGTGCCAACGCTTGAGCGTCGGTTATTTGGAGATGTGCCAAGAAAGCGGCAAGCGCCATGTGGCGGCCAAAAAGGACCCGAAAGTCGACTGCATTTACTGCGGTCAATGCACGCTAGTGTGTCCTACCGGGGCCATTTGCGAACAAAGCGAAGTGGCGGCCGTGGAGGCGCTTTTAAAGAATAAGGGAGACAAGGTTTTGATCGTGCAAATGGCCCCCTCCGTGCGGGCCAGCATTGGGGAACTATTTGATCAGGAACCCGGCACCAATTTGATGGGACAAATGGTCACGGCTTTGCGGCAAGTGGGGTTCGATAAGGTGTTTGACGTGAACATGGGGGCGGATATTACGACTGTTGTGGAGGGCGAGGAATTGGTGACGCGCCTGAAGAACAAGGGAATCCTCCCCATGTTCACTTCCTGCTGTCCCAGTTGGGTGAAGTACGTTGCGTTTTATCATCCGGAACTAAAACCCCATTTGAGCACCGCGCGCTCGCCGCAAATCCATTCCGGTGGGGCCTATAAGACCTGGTGGGCTAAGCGCGAAGGGGTGGACCCAAAAAAAATCGTAGTGGTGTCGCTCATGCCCTGCACGTCCAAAAAACAGGAAGCGCGGCTCGAGGAATTGAAGGTGAATGGAATGGCTCCCGTGGACTTTGTTCTGACCACGCGCGAGGTGGCGACGCTTTTTAAAAATCATCAAATCGACTTGCCCCGTTTAAAACCCAGCGACGTGGACCCGTGCGGCACTTCTTCCGGCGCGGGCGCCATTTACGGGGCGTCGGGCGGGGTGATGGAATCAGTACTCCGCACCGCTTACTTTCTTTTGACCGGCAAAGAGTTGGACAAGGTGGAATTCGAAATGGTCCGGGGCGTTTCCGGCCTTAAAAAGGCCATTGTGGCGATGGGGGATTACTCCTTAAAAATCGCGGTGGCGCATAGCATTCCCAATGTGAAAAAAGTGCTGGAGGAACTCAAGGAAAACCCGCACGCCTATGACTTTGTGGAAGTGATGGTTTGTCCGGGCGGGTGCATGGGGGGCGGGGGACAGCCCAAGCCCAAAGCGGGCACTTTGGAAAAACGATTGCAGGCCTTATATGACATCGACGCGTCCATGACGCTGCGCAAAGCCCACCAAAACCCCGTGGTGAAAGAGTTTTTAGGGCAGTATATCGCCACCCTCCCGCGCGAGGAACAGGAAGCGATTTTGCATCGGAGTTATTCGTAGTATCATGGGATGGCTCCTATGGCCAAAGTCATCAAAAAAACAGCGGCTAAGCCGATGAAGGTTAAAATCGAATCCAAGGCGCCTTTCCAGGCGTCGGTTTTAAACGCGCGGCAGCGCGAGGCGGTCGAACATAAAAACGGACCGCTCCTTGTCATCGCGGGGGCGGGGACGGGCAAGACGCGGGTGATCACGGAGCGGCTAGCGCATATTGTGAATTCCGGCTGGTGCAAGAACGAGCAGGTGCTGGCGCTGACGTTTACGGAAAAGGCCACGGCGGAAATTGAGGAGCGGGTGGACCGGCTGATGAGGCTAGGTTACGAATCCATTCCCATCCACACGTTCCACGGGTTTTGCGACCAGTTGCTTCGGGAATTCGGGATGGACATCGGCATTGCCTCCAACTTCAAAATCCTTCAGGGGGTCGACCGATGGATGTTCATGAAGGAGCATTTGTTTACATTTGAACTCGATTACTATCGGCCCATGGGCAATCCCACGTCGTTCATCGACGCGTTGCTTTCCACGTTCTCCCGGTTTAAAGAGGAACTGAATTCGCCCCAGGCCATTTTAAAACTCGCGCAGGAGGGGATGGCCATTGCCCAGTTGCCGGAAGACCGGCTGGAGGTAGCGCGGCTGATAGAACTCGCTAGGGCCTACGAAAAATACCAGGCCCTCTTGGCAGAAAACGGTTTTTTGGACTTTACGGATTTGCATTACAAGGTCATTGAATTATTTGAAAAACGCCCCAATATTCTGAGGCACTTGCAGGAGCGCTACCGGTATATTTTGGTGGACGAGTACCAGGACACGAACATCGCGCAGAACCGCATTGTGGACCAGCTGGCGGTGGAACACCAGAACCTGATGGTGGTGGGGGACGACGACCAGTCCATTTATAAATTCCGCGGGGCGGCCATCAGCAATATTTTGCAGTTTTCGGAGCATTATCCGCAGGCCAAAAAAATCGTGCTCGTGGAGAATTATCGCTCTGACCAGCGTATTTTGGACCTGGCGTACGCCTCCATCCAGCACAATAATCCGGACCGGCTGGAAGTGCGGTCGAAGATCGATAAAAAACTCACCTCCCCAAGGCCGGGCGATGACGGGTCCGTCAAACTGGTCCACGCTTCCACCCTTGAACAGGAGGTGGATTACGTGATGGAGGAAATCGCGCGGGCCAAGGTACCGTTGTCGGAAATCGCCATCCTGTGCCGCGCCAACGCCCATGCCCAGCCGTTTATTGAGGCCTTGAAGCGCCGCAATATCCCGTATGATTTCGTTTCGGAAAAGGGGCTTTACCAAAAGGGGGAAATCCAGGATCTGATGGCGGTGCTGCGCGTGATCGCAAACCCCACGGACGACATCAGCTTTTACGCGGTCATGCGTATGCCCGTGTGGAAAATCCCCATGGAAACCGTCGTAAGCCTCATTGCGCAGGCCAAGAAAACCTATCAGCCCCTGTGGAGCCAGATCAAAAAAAGCGACGCATGCCAGCTCCTGGCGGACACCCTTACGGACTTGTTGGAATATTCCAGGAACCACACGGTAGGGGAGACCTTGTATCGTTTTACCGAAACCATCCGGCTGTATGAGCAATTGCTTTCTAAAAATTCAGTGGAAGCGGAGGAGCAGATCGTCAATATCGCCACATTCTTCAATAGGATCCGGGACTTTGAGCGGGGTTCGGACTATAAAACCGTGATCGATTTTGTGGCCTACCTGGAAATGGCTCTTGAGGCGGGGGAGAACCCCGCAGCCAAATTCCAGATCGAGGAGCGCGAAGGCGTTTTTGTTTCCACCGTGCACGGCGCCAAAGGCCTGGAATTTAATACCGTGTTCCTGCCGGGCCTGACGAATGACCGCTTTCCCGCCCGCAACCGCCAGGACGCGATTCCCATCCCCGATGCGCTGGTGCATGAAATCCTGACCGACGCGGACACCCACGTGCAGGAAGAGCGGCGGCTTTTTTACGTGGCCTGCACACGGGCCAAGGACGGCCTGCACTTGCTTTATAGCGATTACTACACGCCCAGCGCTTCTAAAAGCCCTCGCAAAAAAAAGCGCTCGCGGTTCATCGACGAGATCATTGATGCGGTTGCGCTGACCCAAATTGAAAAAACGGCGGAAGGGGTGGAGCAGTTTTTAAAGCCCAGGGCGGTTTCTGTGGTAGCTGTTCGTTCGGATGCACATCCAAAAATCACGCAGTTCAGCTACAGCCAGCTCGTCACCTTTCAGGACTGCCCCCGCCAATACCAATACCAGTACCTTTACCATATCCCTCAGCCGATGAACGCGAATTTCAGCTTTGGCTCCAGCATCCACAACACCCTTCAGGAGTTTTACAAGAACGTCCAGCAGGTCAAGCAGGCCAGCCTTTTTACGGAGTTTGAGCCGGATATGTCCTTGGAACGCCTGCTCGCCATTTACGAGGACAAGTGGGTCGACAAGGGCTATGAAAGCAAGGCCCATATGGAGTTGCGCAAAGAGCGCGGACGGGAAATCCTGACCGCGTTTTACGATAAGTTCAGGCACGACATGCTTCGCATCCGGTTTTTGGAAAAGGGGTTTAAGCTCAAAATGGGGGATTACACCATTTCC
>JAZDJE010000072.1:0-2755 GCA_043804325.1 Candidatus Peregrinibacteria bacterium | reverse complement strand
CGAGTGCCATTACGAGATAGAACCTGGTAATTGCCAACCAGCAGTTTCAACAGATGGCCCGAAAGACGTGGGCCACTGATGAACTGCGCGTTAGATTTTTAAAACAAGGAGGCATAAAAATGTTTGAGGTTGTAACAAACGAAAAACATCGACTGGGGTCAGACGCGTATTACTGGGTTTTGAGAAGTGCCGCGTTCAAAGGCTATGATACTGAGTCCTTGCAGTTCACACCGCACGAAATTGCTTCGGCGATAAAACGGTTTGAGCGGAACAAGCGGTATCTAGCCGGACCGTCCCTGACTCCGCCCGAAAGGGTTATTTTGTGGTGGCGGCGGGTTTTTGCGAGGAAAAGCGGATGAGGATCGTTCTTGGTATCGACGGAGGCCGACTTTGTGGTTGGGCGGCATATGACTGCACGGAGAAGAAACTCTTATCAAGCGGGGTTTTTGATTTAACATCGGACACGCATGGGCAATTGTTTTGTAAATTTTGGATGTGTTTGGAGAGATTAAGAGCGCTTAAACCCCGGTTTATAGCGTATGAAAAGCCGCATCATCGGGGAGAAGCGGCTACAAATATCGGGGTTGGGATCACAACCAGGATCGAAGAATTTTGCGAACTGGTTAAAATATCATACTGCGGGGTTCATTCCGGGACCCTGAAAAAATGGGCGACTGGAAAAGGAGCCGCCAAAAAGCCGGAAATGATAGAATCAGCGCGGAAATATAAACCCGACGTGGCGGATGACAACGAGGCCGATGCTATTTTGATTGCCGTTTGGGGCGCTGAAAATACTGGCGGGTGGGAATAATGGTTGAAACATACCCCAGGAATAGGCATCCCACGAACGGATATGGGCCAAATTTGAACGATCTGGTGGTTACGGGTAGGGTAACATAGGCCAAAAGAAAAGCCCCCGTTTTTAGGCGGGGGATTTGATTAAAAATGAATAAACCCGGCTTTCTTTCCGTCAGGGGCGCAAAATTTACAACCCACTCCTCGGACAAAATAGAATTCTCCGCCGATTTCTTTTACGATGTCTATTTGTGTCTCACAAGCGAGACATTTTTTCTTATGATATTTTAATTCCTTGGGTTTCTTCTGGAAAAACTTGAACTTATGCCAAATTGATACCATGTTCCCTCCTTAAAATCCCGCACATGGTTTACCACGGGTTTTTACAGACAATTCATTTATCTTTCCAATTCGTTCAAAGGCTGACGGATATGGGGATAGTGGTGACGTTTTTTGACTTTCATCACCGGATAACCACACCGCGCGGATAAGCCCACAGGGGTCAAAGCCGGCTTCGATCGCCCACTTTAAACCCAATTCGTCTGCTGCCCGTTCTTGGTCTCGACTTTCGAGAGCAGCCAAGATAAGCGCATTGAGTGGATCGCTAATATTTTTGTCCTTAGTGACGGCATGGTGGGACAGTTTAACATGGGCGTATTCATGGGCTAAAACAACAGCTATTGCGCTTTTATCCGTTCCGAGAGCCCTCAAAAACGAGATGGCAAACGCAACAACCGGCCTGTTTTTATAAACAAAAAAATAGGCTGTGGGAGTTTCTGAGTCAACGAACCCAAGATCAGTTTCTACCCCGCTTATTGCCCCTATTTTTTTTCTCGCGTCCACAATGTTTTTCACGTAATCGGATAAAACCCATTCGCTCGATCCGTCTTTGTTTGCAAGCTGACTCCCGTGGTGTTCAGCCTGCATTGTTTCGCTGGGAGTCAAAACCCAAATCCATTTTATTGGCCCCTCAACTTTTTGTGTCGCTACACACCCAAGCAAAAAAAACAATAACAAGAATATTGATATTTTTTTGGTCATATTTTCAAGACGTTTCATGTTTCGCCTCCTTACATTCAGCCCGGTCACAAAGCCCATGACTCAACCGGCCCGATGGAAGTTCCCGCTCGCCCAGGTCTTTTTGACATACGCAGCAAATTCCCCGACCCTTGTCGGAGACCTCCCCCGTGCGCCGGCACATTACCAGGCCGGCTAGCGTTCGGTCGAGCATTTTAACCGGCCAGCCGGTGACATCCTGTATGCCAACCAGCCGACCCGCTTCGAAAATGTACATTGTTTGCATAATGTTACCCCTCATGGTTTCTTTATGGGAGCATATTCTCCCCCTTCCGGCTCAGGGCTGTTAAGCCGGTTTTATCTCTTTATAGCTATGGATGCCATATTGTCGACCACAATCTTCAATGATAACATCCGGTTTTATTGTCATTTTTGGGTGTTGGCGCCATCGTGATTTTAACTCGGAAAAGTCGGAGTCTATTTTATATTGTCGCTTGATTTCATATTCGCGCAAGACCCGGGTGCCGGCGGCGTTATCCGGTTCGACTTTATTCCAATACTCAACTATTTCAATCATTTCTGTCACCCCCTTCCGCGTTTTTGTTTTTGGCAGGACAGGCAGACGAGGATACACGCCCGACACATGGTTGAGCCTCCGCTATATTCCCCGCAAATTCGGCACCGCATCCCTGGCTTACCGAACGGTTTTGCTTCGATGCGGGTTTCAAATGGCCCCGCAATCGGAAAACGTCCGTATTTTTTGAATGCAAAATATGTTGATTTCATTTCTCCTCTCCTTTTTTCCGGCACTAGGCCGGGGTTGTTTGGTTAACCGCTCACGTCTGCCCGCTATCGCTAACGGGCAGGGTCAGAGGTTAAATAACGCGCAGTTCACCCGCTTTCTCACGGCTGGAGGCGGCCTTGCGCTCTGATTTAATGCCAC
>JAZDJE010000071.1:0-2658 GCA_043804325.1 Candidatus Peregrinibacteria bacterium | reverse complement strand
CATCGTTTTGTGCATCCCATGTTTCGCGGACCGCAAAATAAAAGCAAGGAAAGTTTAGGCGACATCATGCTGGCGGCTTGTGAGCAAATTGTAAAATCACAAGCCAACGAAGAAGCCAATGAACGGCAAAGTAAAACACTCGAAGTCGATACAGGACAATTGGACGTTATGCTATGGCTACATAAAAACGGTTTTGAGCCCAAAACAGCTCAGGACAAAGAACGATTCCCCAAAGTATGCAATGCCGCCCCCGATTTATGTATTGTGGATCATTTGTTTGTGTGGGAAAAAAGCAAATACCGACCGGACATGGATGTATTTGCAGAAAAGGAAGAGGCCTATCACGTTACCTTTGTAAAAGAAATCGCTCCGGCATCTTCGGAAGAAATGGCGGCGGGCGTGCGTGAACAAATAACCCGCGAAATCCGCAGGTGACCGCTTTTAAATCCAGTGGTAGCACATTTGCTGAATTTGTAGCACAAATTAAATGCGCTTTTTCAAACGCGTTTACTCTGGAGCTACGCACAAAAACACTTGCTTTTTGTGTACACCTTTTCGTAAAATGTGCTACCACCCTAAAAGGAATGCTCCAAGCGAGACTTGGCAAAACTGAGACCGTCTCGACACTCAGCCGGAGTCAGCACTCACTTTGTTCATTCACTAACTCAATCACCATGAATTTTCATCAAAAACTTCAGGAAACCACGGAACATACCATCGCCGTACGCCATAAAAAATACCCCTATACCATTCAGCGTATCGATGACGGCCAGATTTTATTCACCTGTGCCGCCGCCGGCATCTGCCAAAAAGCGGACATCCAGACTTTATTCAGAATCCTCATAAATCTGCCGGAAAAAATCCTAAAAACCCGTCAGGAAAAACGCCCAACCAGTAAAAAAACCATCCATTTCCGCGTGGACGATGACGACAAAGAAGTCATAGAAAAAGAAGCGTTTGAACGCGGTTATCCCAGTATATCCAGCTACATCCGCGCCCTCGCGCTTGGGGATACGGTTAAGACCCGTCCCCATGGCTTCGATCGATTTTAATCGTAGCCTGGATACTTGTCTCACCGGCTTAAAATCGCTATAAATAAGACCATGAAAATATTGAAAGCCTTCTTTTTGGGCCTGGTCTTCGGGGTAGCGCTAATGGCGCCCCACGCAAACGCGGTCGTGGCTGATCCAGTGCGGATCGAAGTCTTTGAACGCAAGGAGTGCACGCATTGCAAAGACGAGCGGGCGTTTTTGGACGACCTGCAGGAAGAACGGGGTGACCTCATTGTCGTATACCACGACATCGCGGAAAAAGAGCACAAAGAGCATTTTGTCCAAATTACGGAACTCACAAAACTTCCCAAAGTCACGCCCATCACGCTCATCGGCGGCATGGTTTTACAGGGATTCGACACGGCGGAAACCACGGGAAAAACCATCCGCAAAATCATCGACAGCGCCAAAGGGGAGCCCCAGCAAACCTTTGAACAAATCATCGACTCGGGAGCCCCCACCAAATCCCTCAGCTCCGGAGGGACATGCGAAATTGAAGGCGACACCAGCCAATGCGCCGTGGAGGGGAACGAATTTTGGGTCAACATCCCCTTCGTCGGTCCGGTGGATGTCCTCCGTTATTCCCTCCCCATCCTCTCCGTGATCCTGGGCTTTGTGGACGGCTTCAACCCCTGCGCCATGTGGGTGCTGGTCATGTTCCTCGTCATCCTGGCGGAAGCCGGTTCACGCCGCCGCATGCTGGAAATGGCCGGACTCTTTATATTCGCCGAGGCCGTCATGTATTACCTCATCCTCAACGTGTGGATGACCACATGGGACTTTGTGGGGCTGGACTATATCGTCACGCCGCTCGTGGGGCTTGTGTCCGTTGGCGCAGGGAATTGGTTCCTGTACCTCTTTTACAAAGCGGACACCACTTGCAAGGTGGGCAGTCTGGAAAAAAAGAGCAAAACCGCGGAAAAAATTAAAAGCTACGCCACGGCACCCATGACCTTGCTCGTCGCCCTCGGGATTTTAGGCCTTGCGTTCTCGGTGAACATCATTGAATTCGCCTGTTCCGTGGGGATTCCCCAAACCTTCACCAAAATCCTAGACCTCAATTACCTGTCGTGGGCAAGCAAGCAGTTCTATAACTTCTTGTATATCCTGATGTACATGATCGACGACTTCGTCGTTTTTGCCGTCGCCTTATATAGCTTTAACCGCATTGGCTTGACCACCCATAAGTACACCCGCGCTTCCCATCTCATCGGCGGAGCCATCATGGTCATCCTGGGGTTCATCCTCCTTTTTAGCCCCACCTTGCTCGTATTTGGATAAAGGGTAGCCTGGGCCACTTGCCATCACAAAACCCGCTCGGTATAGTAAACGAGCAACTATTTTCTAAATCCATCGTTATGTTTGATAAACACAAAACCGTCACCGCCTTGTCCCTGACCCTTTCCATGGTGGCCATCGCCCTTTCGCTCTATAGCGCTATTACCACATTGAATGGGAAACAAGTGGTGGCCGACACAAATTTTGATACCCTCATTGAACAGGGGATTGAAAACTACATCGCCAAACAAAACCAACCCCCCGAAGCGCGCCGCATCGCAGAGAAAGTCATCAACGACATTGAGGACGACGACGCGGTCAAAGGCGA
>JAZDJE010000070.1:0-2112 GCA_043804325.1 Candidatus Peregrinibacteria bacterium | reverse complement strand
CAGGATTTTTCCCAGGAGTTCTTGGGCCACTTTTAGGGTCGGGCGGTTGAAAAAGGAACGGGGGAGCGGTTTCATGGCGCGATTATAACATTTTGTTATAATGGGCGCGTTTCTTATTTCAATCGCATGTCCGAACCACTTGCCAGCAGTCTTCACTTTTTTATCGACGATACGGTGAAGATTTTTTTGTTGCTGCTTTTGATAACGCATGTGGCCAGTTTGCTCCGTTATTATTTGCCCGTTTCCGCCTTGCGCGATTTTTTGGCGTCTCATCGGTTTTATGGGGCGGATTACTTTTTGGCCTCCCTGTTTGGCGCCGTGACCCCTTTTTGTTCGTGTTCTTCCATCCCGCTTTTTATCGGGTTTTTGGAGGCGGGGATCCCGCTGGGGGTCACTTTTGCGTTTCTCATCACTTCACCGCTCATCAACGAAGTGGCCGTGGCGCTTTTCGTTGGGCTTTTTGGATGGAAGGTCACGCTTTTTTACGTGGCGGCCGGTCTGGGGATAGGGATGGCTGGCGGTTACGTCCTTGGCAAGTTGCGTATGGAGCGGTATGTGGAGCCCTTTGTCCGTCAGGCGTGTTGCGATAAGTCTGCCGCCGGTCCGGCGGTACGGGGATCTTTTTTAAGTGTTTTGAAAATCGTTTCCAGGGGCGCGTTTAAAATCGTCCGAAGGGTTGGGCCTTATGTCCTCTTGGGTGTTTTTATCGGCGCTCTGATCCACGGCTTTGTTCCCGCGGGATTTTTTGAAGAGTATCTTTCTAAAAACAATTTATTCGCGGTCCCGGCGGCTGTCATAATGGGGGTTCCGCTTTATTCCAATGCCACCGGAATGATTCCCATTGTGCAGTCACTCGTCAGTAAGGGTGTTGCCCTTGGCACGGCTTTGGCCTTTATGATGGCGGTGGTGGGGCTTTCTTTACCGGAAGCGATTATCCTTAAGAAAGTCATGAAGCCCCGCCTGCTCGGCGCGTTCTTTGGGATTGTGACTTTGGGGATTATCGGGATTGGTTATTTGTTTAATGTGTTTCTTTAAAAATGGTGTCACCGGGTGGGGTCGAACCACCGACCTCAGGCTTATGAGTCCTGCGCTCTAACCGGCTGAGCTACGGTGACACGTCGCTTAGCCCACCTAAACTACCGCTTTTTGGTGATGACGGCAAGATTTTTTGTTGTAGCCTGGTTTACAGAAACGGCTTTGGGACCTATGGTATTTTCCTTGCGGTCCTAATGACCTAAAACACCCCTTCGGGAGGAAGGGGTGTTTTGTCAGGTTTGTGCGTCTTATGCTATCGCTTCCACTTCCAGATTTTTTTGGTGGCGGTCCAGACCAGCTTGAGCAGGAACAGCGAGACGAAGAAGTAAAGCGCGACTTGGGCAAAGCGGATGAGGTAGGTCATCATGTTTACGGAAACGCCCTGGATGACGCTGTTGAAGTTCTCCACGAACATCTTGAGTTCGTACTTCCAACTGTCCTTGATCTGCTTCCAGTCAAAAATCAGGTCTTTATAGACGCTGACGTTAAAGAAGCTGTAGTCCAGCCGGTCCATTTGGCTGTTCTTATCCTGTTTGTATCGATCGATTTCCTCTTTGACCGCGATGCGCTGGTTACTGAGGCGTTCGATCAAGTTTAGTTTGCTGTCGATGATCTTGGCCAGGCTTTCCACGTCTTGTTTGTTGGTGGCCAGACGCGTGATTTCATCGTAGGCCTTTTGGGAGTTTTTGAGGGTATCTTCTATGGAAGTCAGTTTGTTTTCCAGGATTTCCAGTTGCTTGTCGTAGGCCTCAATGGTCCCCTTGATGGTTTGGACGTTCACGTTCGTGTCTTCCGGTTTGAGTTTTTCGATAAAACTCACGATTTCCGCTTCTATTTCCTTTTTGACCTTGAAGCTGAAGTAGCAGTTGTCGTCGTTGGTGTTGGAGGTCTCAAAGATCACTTCCGGGCGCGCCTTGAGTTCGGAGATTTGTCCGCAGACCCGTTCGAGTTTGCGGGTTTTAATCGTGGCATTGTGTGTTTTGACTTCGTATTCCTCCGCGTCGTCCCCGGTGGGCGGGTTATAAGGGGGGACGGGAACAATGGAGCTATCGTAGTAGCCTTGGTTCATTGCTTTTT
>JAZDJE010000069.1:0-4637 GCA_043804325.1 Candidatus Peregrinibacteria bacterium | reverse complement strand
TCCCGCTGATGCAGGCCAATGGACGGTTCATCCAGCACGTAAAGCACGCCCTGCAAAGAAGACCCGATTTGGGTCGCCAAACGGATGCGCTGCGCTTCCCCGCCCGAAAGAGTATTGGCGGCGCGGTCCAGCGTCAGGTAGGAAAGCCCCACGTTCTTTAAAAACTCCAGGCGCTTCAGGATTTCCTGGATGATGAGTCGCGCGATCTGGTATTCCATTTCCGTTAGGATTTTTTTGTTGTTTTTGGGCAGCATTTCCTGGAAAAAGGCGCGGGCCTCATCCACGGACATCTCCACCACTTGAATGATGGATTTTCCCCCCACCGTAACCGCCAGGATTTCCGGACGCAGGCGTTTGCCTTTGCAGGTTTCGCAAAGCAATATCTCCATGAACCGCTCGATGTTTTTACGGATGTAATCGGACTCGCTTTCATGGTAGCGCCGTTCCAAATTGGGGATCACCCCCTCATATGTGGTCTCCGTTTCATAGCTGGAGTTGGGCCCCGTGTAATTGGCTTTAAACCGCTCTTCTCCCGTGCCGTAAAAAATGAGCTCCACTTGTTTTTCCGTCAGTTCTCCCACGGGCGTGTTCACGTCAAACCCGTATTTCTTGCCCACCTCGCGGAGCAAATTGTTGTACCAGTTCAGCCGGATGGAAGACGTAGACCACGGCAAAATGGCTCCCTCCGCAATGGTCAGGCGCGGGTTGGGCATGACCAATTTGGGGTTGATTTTAAGCGTAGAGCCCAGCCCATGGCACGCCTCGCAGGCCCCATGGGGCGAGTTGAAGCTAAACGAGCGCGGCTGGATCTCCGGCATAGAAGTGCCGCAATCTTCACACGCCAACGACTCGGAAAAAAGCTGTTCCGTCCCCTGGTCTACATCCACAATTTTGACTATTCCCTGGCCATGCTTCAGCGCGGTTTCTATGGAATCCGCCAGGCGCGAACGGTCCTCATTTTTTTCCTCTACCGATTCGCCGGACTTCAGCGAAATAGTTTTCTTTTGAAAGTTCCTGACCACCAGGCGGTCCACCACGATTTCAATCGTATGTTTTTTATTGCCGTCCAGTTCCAGGGGCTCGTTAATGCTGAGCACTTCCCCGTCCACCCGGATCCGCACAAACCCGTCCTTTTTGATCTTTTCGATCACCTTGATATGCTCCCCCTTCCGGTCCCGGATCACGGGGGCCAGAATCATGATCCGCTTGTCCTGGGGCATGTCGGCCACCAGGTCCACGATTTGGCTGGTGGACTGTTTGCGGATGGGCTGGCCGCATTTGTAGCAGTGCGGATGCCCCACCTTGGCAAAAAGCAAGCGCAAATAATCGTAAACTTCTGTCACCGTCCCTACGGTGGAACGGGGATTGCGGCTGGCGCTTTTTTGGTCGATGGAAATGGCGGGCGACAGCCCGTCAATAGAATCCACATCCGGTTTTTCCATCAATTGCAAAAACTGGCGGGCATAGGTGCTTAAACTCTCCGCATAACGGCGCTGCCCTTCCGCGTAAATGGTGTCGAACGCCAAACTGGACTTGCCCGAACCGGAGAGGCCCGTTAACACCACAAGTTTATCGCGCGGAATTTCCACGTCGATATTTTTCAGGTTGTGGACCCGCGCGCCTTTAACGGTTATTTTTTGCATAAAATGGCTTAAATAACGTAAAAACTCATCAGTTTCCCAAACGTAGCATAATTTTTGGAAAAAATCAAGACTCGTGGTAATCTCGTAATAAATAATCTCGTAATAACCAATTATGATAGAAATACTAAAAAGCGTACCCTTTTTCGCCCAACTGCCCGACAAGGAGCTCAAGGCGATCTCGGACAAAGTCATCATGGAATACTATCCCGTGGACTATGTCCTTTTTAGCGAAGGGGATACCGGAAACAAAATGTACATCATCAAAACCGGCTCCGCCCAGGTGATCCGCGGGAACGCCGTGGTTTCGGAGCTCCAGGCCGGCGAGTTCTTTGGGGAAATGGCCCTTGTTTCGGACGAGCCCCGCAACGCCACCGTCAAAACCACTTCCGAAGTGGAGCTATTGGTCATTAAAAAGAACGATTTTAAAGGTTTATTGGAAACCCATGCCCAAATTGCCTCCATGGTCAGCTATGAAGTCGTCAAACGCGCGAACGAAAATAACTAATTGCCCATGTTCACCACGCTTCCCTTCATTGTGGCCCATTTTCTGGCGGATTTTCCGCTACAAACCTGTCCCCTGGCCGACTACAAAAAAACGCATTTTTTTGGGATGGCCATCCACAGCCTGATGCACGTCGTCATTTCGGCCATTCTGCTCATTCCCTTTCTGCACGAAAAAAAAGTATGGATAAGTATCCTGGTGATCGTAATTTTTCACTACCTTTTTGATAAAGTTAAAATTTTCCTCAATCAGCGGTTTAAGGTTAACGAGTTCCTCACCTACCTTTTCGACCAAGCCGCCCACCTGCTCATCATCATCCTTATCGCGGTTTACTACCTGGGTCCATTGGCCCCCCATCTCAACGAAATGGGTCTGCGCTACTATACCAACCCCTTCGTTTTCCTTTATTTTTTCACGCTCATTTTCTGCACCTATTTTTACGACGTCACCCGCTGGGTATACCGCAATACCAAAAAGCCTCATAAATACGAGCGTGATTTTGTCCTGATCGCCAAAAATGCCCTAATAGTCACCCTGGCCTTTGTGGTGTATTGGCTGACCAATTAAAAGTCTTTAGATTTTTTTAATCAGCTCATAAATCGTCACGACTTGTTCCTTGCCCTTGACCTGCGTGCGGTCTAACTGGCGGCATTCAAAAAGGTCACGGACCTGGGCATAGGTATTTTCGCTGATGATGATCTCCGTCCCGTACTGCTTATTAATTCCTTCTAACCGGGACGCCAAATTCACCGCATCCCCAATGGCGGTGTAGTCGAATCGGTCGGCAGACCCCATATTCCCCACCACGGCTGGGCCGGTATTGATCCCCATACGCGCGTGAATTTCCGGCAAACCCGCCTTTTTCCATTGTTTCCGCAACTCCTGCAATCTCGCCTGCTGTTCCAGGGCGGCCAGGCACGCGCTTTTGGCGTGGTCGTGCTGGGCCACCGGCGCGTTCCAAAACGCCATAATGGCGTCGCCTTCGTATTTATCCAACGTGCCTTGGTGCTTTAAAATCACTTCGGTCATCGCCTGCAAATACTCGTTTAAGAACGTCACCAATTCCGTAGGCTCCATCTTTTCGGAAATGCTCGTGAACCCGGCAATGTCGGAAAAGAACGTGGTGATATCGCGCTTGGCGCCCCCCAATTGCAGGGTTTCCGGATGCGCCAGGATTTGCTTGACCACTTCCGGGCTCACGTAATGCCCAAAGGCCCCCTGGATGAACCGGCGCTTCTTTTGCTCTATCAAAAACCGCAGTAAATAGGCGCCCACAAAGGTCGCGAGTGCCGTGAAGGCGGGATACACCACATTCACCAGCACCTGGACTTCGTAACTGATCACTCCGGCCACCGCTATTCCGATCAACTCGATGACGACGACGGGGGTGGCGTAGCGAAGTTTCAAAAAGCTGAATAGCACCAGGTTCACCACCAAAATCCCCAGCATCGTGATCCAAAAAACTCGGCGGGACTGATCGTGCAAAAACTTGCCTTCCGTGATGGTCTGTACGGCGTTGGCGTGGATTTCCACCCCCGCCATTTTGACCCCCTCGCTCACCGGCGAAAGGTAATGGTCCTGGAGGTCCAGGGCCGTGGGGCCAATCAGGACCACTTTATCTTTCATATCCGCCCGGTTTCCCTGTTTGTCCACAAAACGCTTGTTCATGACGTCCACAAAGGAAACCTGCGCAAAGGCGTTGGGCGCGCCAAAGTAATTGATATTCATCAGAGAAACCTCCTCACCCGTAGTCCCGTCCCGCTTGGTAACCACCGGCACGTCCACATTGCCCGCATAAAGACGGCTCACCGCCAGCGAAAATGCCTCCAGGGTCTCGTCCCCCGACTTGGCATAAGACGGCAATTGCCGCACAAACCCATCCTCATCCAAATTCACGTTAATCCAACCCAACGTCGGGTCAACACTCATCAATGTCGCGTTGGGCAACTCCACTTTCCGGCGGCCGTTTTCAAAGTAATACCGCGCGGAAAGCACCACATTATCATATTGGCTCAGCATCTCGGCCAATATCTCATCATCATCTCCCAAATCCGGCAGGGTGATATCGAGGCCAATCACTTTGGCCCCCCCGGTTTCCAGGGCTTCAATGGCCTGGGCGTAATACTCGCGCGGCCAACGGGTCAGCGGCCCCAAGGCTTTTAAACTTTTTTCATCAATCGAAACGACCACAATCTCGGAACTCGCCTGGTCATAGTCGTAAAATTTGTTCTGAAGACTTCGCTGCACGCCCATCAAAAGCCCACGGTCCATCAAAATGGCCGTCACAAGGACAATCACCAGTCCCAACCCAATGAATTGGACGATTTTTTTAATCAAAAAAGTATAATCAATCTCTTAATTATAGCAAAAATAAGCCATTTTAGCAATTCCTGTAAACCGTAAAGCTTACATCAAATGCTTTTTCGCTAGGTATTTTTCCGCTGGTTTGCTAATTAAAAAATTAACTCTAATTTCGTTCATAAGAGTAAAAT
>JAZDJE010000068.1:0-7134 GCA_043804325.1 Candidatus Peregrinibacteria bacterium | reverse complement strand
CAAGAAACAGGAGAAAGGGTGTGCGGCGTCAACGATGAATGTGTATTTGAATGCCATCAAGTTTTTTTATCATCAGGTTTTGGGGGTGTATCGCAAAATTGATATCAAATTTGCCAAGCGGCCCAGTCGGCTCCCTGTCGTACTTTCTCACGATGAGATCATGAGGATGATTGGATGTATTGCCAATCTTAAGCATCGTTTGCTCATTGGCCTTGCTTATGGGGCGGGGCTCCGGATCAGTGAAGCGGTGAATCTGAAGGTACGGGATGTGGAGCTGGACGATTTTATGATCGTGGTCCGTCAGGGAAAGGGGAAAAAGGACAGGATCACGCTGTTGCCGGAGAAATTGCGCGAGGATTTGTGGTTACAGCTACAGGGTAAAAAGCCCGATGGTTATGTTTTTGAAAGTGAGCGGGGCGGAAAACTGGCCCTTCGGACTGCGAGCAAGGTTTTTGAGAAGGCGTTACAGGAGGCGGGGGTAATAAAAAAAGCCACGTTCCATTCGCTCCGGCACTCGTTTGCCACGCATTTGCTGGAAAATGGGACGGACACGCGGTATGTGCAGGCGCTTTTGGGGCATGCCAATATCCGGACGACCCAGATTTACACCCAAGTGACGCGGCCGGCGCTGAAGCGTATCAAGAGCCCTTTATAGCGCTTTGACCATGTACGTGCCCTCTAATTGGTATCCCCGTTTTTTGTAGTACTCCCGTGTGCCGATGGCGGCGATGACGGCGAGTTTTTTAAATCCGGCCCGGTGCGCCAGGTCCTCGGCTTTGGCCATCAACTGTTTTCCAAAGCCCAGGTGCTGGGTTTTGGAGTTGGCGGGTTTTTTGCTGTCGAGAGACTCTTTGCGGCCGTACACGTGCAGTTCGCGGACCAGGGCGGCGCCTTTTAATTCGGGGAAGAGGGGATTACCCGGGTCACCGGGGAAGCGTAGGCGGCACAGCGCGATGAGCTTATCGCGTTTGGGGTCTTCGATCGAAATAAAGTATTCCCGCCCCTCGTTGGCGTCGTATTTTTGGACTTTCAGTTTGGTTTTTTTAGGGTCGAAATCCTCTTCCTGGATTTCCCGGCAACGGATGCAGCGGCATTTGACGCCCTGGCGCTGCATGATTTGGCGGAGATTGGATTTTTTGTTGCCCAGCACGATGCTTTCCGCGGGGATGTCGCGGATGATGCGGATGATACGGCAGTATTCCGGCACCTGGCGCTTTATTTTTGCGAGGACTTCTATCAATTCCTCGTCGGTGTACGGGGTGTGGATGGCGGGGTCGCGTTTTACCATTTTTTCCAGCAGACTATAGGGGGTGACCACGCAGGGGTAGATCTTGAGGTAGTCCGGCCGCAACCCTTCCAGCCTCCATAAGTCTTTGCCGGATTTGAGGTCGGATTTTTTGGTGGCGGTGGGGAGGTTCGGCATCAGGTGGTGGCAGACCTTTAGCCCCGCATCGCGGCAGAGCCTGGTCGCCCGGATGGATTCTTTTATCCCGTGGCCGCGCCGGCAGAATTCATTCACTTTGTCGTCCGTGGTCTGGATGCCCAGTTCCACGCCGGTGACGCCATAACTACGGAGCTTTTTTAGCTCTTCGGTATTCACCCAGTCCGGCCGGGTTTCCACCCATAGCCCTACGCAGCGGCTCGCCTTAGGCGAGGCGGTTTCGTTTTTTTTGATCAATTCTTCGAGAGTGGTCAGTGGGGAGTGGTTAGTGGTTAGTTTTCCAGGCCCCTCGTTTAATGCCAAATAAACCCCCTTCAGGAATTTCTGCCGATAGTCTTCCGGCACGGCGCCCCAGGTGCCGCCCGCAATGCGCACGTCGATTTTACTGACGTCGTGGCCCTGGGCCACCAAGCCGTTCAGGCGCGTTTTGACCTGCTTATACGCGTCAAAGCCGTTCCGCACGGCACGCATCATGGCCGGTTCGTTAGAAAGGTAGCTTTTGGGCATTCCCTTTTCCTGTGGGCAGTAAATGCACTTTCCGGGGCAGCCCAGGTTTTTGGTCAGTACGGTGACATTGGCGATGCCGGATAGCGTACGGACCTTGCGCTTTTGGATGATCCTGAGCATGTGCGGCGAGGGCTTGATTTTGCCCTTTTCAATCAACTGGCTATACGCCTGGATCAGCTCCAGGTTTTTGGGCAGGACCCCGCCGCTTTTTTTGGTGAGCGCGTTCCTTATATGCCTGAGCCGTTCCTCGTTTAAGGTTTTTTCCTCAGCGCACGCCAAAATGATTTTTTTGGACAGCGGAATCAGCGATGAGCGGATGGAATAGACGGACATGGCAAAAAATTCAAAGTAGGCTTACTTTAGCGGTTTTTCGGTGTTTGGGCAACGGCTTAGCTATTGATGACCCAGTACCAGCGGCCGTGTTCGGTCAGGAGGAAGGTTTCTATGCCATTGGTGCAGGCGCGGCCGCGGAAGTACTTTTCGGCGCTTGGGTCGTCTTCAAAATCAGTGGCGGCGCGCTTCAAGTCGGGGTGGGTAGCGACGAAGATGAAGTGCTTGATCCCCACGGCGCTTCTGACCTCGTCGATGTAATTGACCTCCTGGCACTGGCCGTTGTAGATTTGCGCGCGGAATTCCGTGAGCAAGGCGTCCTTCTTTTTTTGCTCCAGCTTTTTTTCCACGTTGCCCACCGTGGCGGTGACGTTGGCGTTGATGAAGTCCTTGTAGTCCGCGTAGCTTTTGTCCGCGGCGATGATGGTGAGGGTAAACACAATGACCGACAGGTAAATGTACAGGTATTTGTGGATGGCTTTTTCCACCTCCAGTTTAGGGAGCTGCCGCGTGGTCGTCAGGTAGATGAGCGTCATCGCCAGCAGCGTTTCCGCCGCCAGGATTTTGATTTCCAGCGTGGCGATCCTGAGGATGGACAAGAGCGCGGTGAATTTTAAAAGCAGCGCGATCAAAATGATGACGGCCGCCAGGGTCAGCATCCGGATTTTTTTGCCGTAGAGCTGTTGGGACTTCATCAGCACGTTTACGGTGAACCCCCAGTAGTGGAACATCAGGCGGTTCAGCATCAGAATAATCAGCGTTTCCACCAGCAAAAAACCCAGGAAGAACGCGATGAAGAAGCAAATGGAGGGGATAATGATATCGGTGATTTCGGCGCTCATGGTTTTTGTTTAGCTTTTAAGACCATGCCCAGTATAAAGGAAAGGATGAAAATAATCACGATGGCCCAGAATTTCCCCTTGGTCCCCAGGAACAGGGCGGCGGTGCCAAAACTGGCGGCCAGCAGGTAAATGACGCTGAGCGCCTGTCGTTCCGAAAGGCCGAATTGCAGGAGGCGGTGGTGCAGGTGAACCGCTTTTCGCCTCTTGTCCCATTCGCCGCCTTTCCAGGGCGCCTGCAAGCTGAAGAGGCGGTGGATAATCACGTACAGCGCGTCTAAAATGGGGAATCCCAGCACCAGGAAGGCGGTCGCGATTTTTCCGCCGGAAAAGATCGCCAATACCGCCAGCAATAGTCCAAAAAACATGGCCCCGGAATCGCCGATGAGTATTTTGGGCGGATAAAAGTCGAACAGCCAAAACGCCAATGCCATCATGGCCACAATGAGGGCCAGCATGGCCACTTCCGGCTGGTTGACCAGGTCCGAAATACTCAGAAAGAAGAGCGTTAATCCGCCGATCACGGTGATACCGCTGGTCATCCCCGGGATGCCGTCCAGCCAGTTCATGGTGTTGGTGATCAGTAAAATCCACGCCACCGTAAACAGCGCCGAAAAAACCATGATGGTTTGGGCGTACGCGCCCACTTGCAGGGTGATGAGCACTTTGTCCAGGGCAATGTAGCCCCCAAAGGGATTGGTGATGGTGTTGATGCCGATCCCGGCCCATATGATGATGCACGCCACCAGGATTTGGATGAATAGCCGTAACCAGGGGGGCAGTTCCATCCGGTCGTCGATGAAGCTCACGATGACTAAAATGCCGCCCCCTAAAATGAGCCCTAAAAGTTTGATAGTGGGGTCAAAAAACATCAGCGCCAGCGCCGCAAAGACCACGTACAGCAAAATGCCTCCCGGGTAGGGGATGGGCTTTCTTTTCAGGCCGTATTTTCCCGGCCGGTCCAGGAGCCCCAGTTTGGGGAAGAGCTTTAACGCGATTAACGCACTCAGGAGCGTCAGTATGAAGGCGCTGATGGCGGGAAGCAAGTATTGCATCGCAAAGGGTTAATGGCCGCGGGCGGCCATGCGCGTTTCCAGTACCTTTATTTCCAAGCCCGGCATGGCCCCTCCCAAGTCTTCCGACACTTTGGCCAAATGTTTGGGGTCGTTGAAGTGGGTCACCGCTTCCACGATGGCGCGGGCGCGCTTGGCGGGGTTATTGGATTTGAAAATACCGGACCCCACAAATACGCCATCGCATCCCAGTTGCATCATCATGGCGGCGTCGGCGGGGGTGGCAATGCCTCCGGCGGCGAAGTTCACCACGGGTAGCCGTCCCATGGCCAGCGTGTTTTTAAGCAAGGCCGGGTCGACGTCCTCTTCCCGGCAATATTTTTTGAGTTCCGGCGCTTTAGCCTTTTTGAGCGTTTCGATTTCGCGGCGGATCGCCTTCATATGCCTTACGGCCTCCACCACGTTGCCCGTGCCGGCTTCGCCCTTGGTGCGGATCATGCTGGCGCCTTCGGCGATCCGTCGCAGCGCTTCACCCAAGTTCCGCGCGCCGCAAACAAAGGGGATTTTAAAATTGCGCTTGTCGATATGCGCTTCCTCATCGGCGGGGGTTAAGACTTCGCTTTCGTCGATATAATCGATTTCCAGCGCCTCCAGGATTTGCGCTTCCACAAAATGGCCGATGCGCACTTTGGCCATCACGGGGATGGTGGTGGCTTTGACGATTTCTTTGATCAGCCTGGGATCGCTCATGCGGGCCACGCCGCCCTCCCGGCGAATGTCTGCGGGAACCCGTTCCAGGGCCATGACGGCCACCGCTCCGGCCTCTTCTGCAATGCGCGCCTGGTCTGCCGTGACCACGTCCATAATGACTCCGCCTTTGAGCATTTGGGCCAGACCTTTTTTCAGGAGGGGGGTGTTCTTTCTCATCGGGTTAAAAGTTTAGGTCGCCTTCGGTAGTCTTTGGCGTACTAAGAGGGGTATTATAGCCTGTTTTTTCCGTGGCGTAGAGCTGAAGGAGCATGTAGAGGGAAAAGAGAATGACCGCCATGCCCATTGCCCCGAAAATTATGGCGACGATTTTGAATTTAGGGCTGAAAAAACCGTATTTGCTGAGGTGCCGGGAAATCAGCCCGGCATAAATTCCGACAATGACCAGCAGAACAATGTAAGCGACGGTAATAAAGGCCATGAAATTTTTACTTCAGCTTTGTGTATTTTATCAGAAGCGTTATAATAGGGCAACGATGAGCAAACTACCATCCATTGAGGCAAAGCGGCATAGCCTTTCGCATGTTCTGGCGCAGGCGGTGCTCGATATGTTCCCGGAGGCCAAGCTAGGCATTGGGCCTTCCATAGAAAACGGGTTTTACTACGATTTTGACTTGCCGCGCACCCTGATTCCGGAAGATTTGTTGATTTTGGAGAAGAAGATGAAGCACATCATCAAGCAGAACCAAGCCTTTGAGCAATATAGCGAGCCCATTGACGCGGCGCTGAAGTTTTTAAAAAAGACCAAACAGGACTACAAGATAGAGTTAGTGAAGGATTTGAAAAAAGAGGGGGAAAAGCAGGTCAGTTTTTACAAGAACGGCCCCTTTGTGGACTTGTGCAAAGGCCCTCACGTCAATTCCACCGGTCAGGTGGAGCTGGGGACTTTTAAATTGGATAAAATCGCGGGGGCGTACTGGCGCGGGAGTGAAAAAAACCCTATGCTCCAGCGCATTTATGGGCTGGCATTCGATTCTAAACAGGAATTGGAGGGTTACGTGAAAATGATGGAAGAGGCGGCCAAGCGGGACCACCGCAAATTAGGCAAGGAGCTTGAGCTTTTTACTTTTAGCGATAACGTGGGGCCGGGACTGCCGCTGTGGCTTCCCAAGGGGGCGGTTTTGGTGGAGGAATTGGAGGCCCTGGCAAAAGAGGAGGAGTTTAAGGCGGGCTATGTGCGCGTGCGCACGCCGCATTTGACCAAGGGGAAGCTTTACGAAATGTCCGGGCACTTGCCGCTGTATGCCCAAAGCATGTATCCGCCCATGAAACTGGATAACGATGAGGACTATTACGTGAAGCCCATGAACTGTCCGCATCACCATATGTGTTTTATGGCGTCGCCCAAGAGCTACCGCGACTTGCCGTTGCGATATGCGGAGTACGGCACGTGCTACCGCTACGAGGATTCGGGAGCGCTTTTTGGGCTGATGCGCGTCCGCAGCATGCAAATGAACGATGCGCATATTTACTGCACGGAAGAACAGTTTGAGACGGAATTCATTCGGGTGACGGAGCTGTACCTGAAGTATTTCAAGATTTTCGGAATCAAGAAATACCTGATGCGCTTAAGCCTTCACGATCCGGCCAAACTGGGCAAGAAGTACGTGGACGAACCGGCGCTGTGGAAGAAAGGGGAGGCTATGGTTCGCAAAGTCATGAAGAAGACCGGTATTGATTTTGAAGAAGCTCCGGACGAGGCGGCGTTTTACGGCCCCAAGATCGATATTGATGTGTGGAGCGCCATCGGGCGCGAGTTCACGCTGGCCACCAATCAGGTGGACTTTGCGGTCCCCAAGCGCATGGGGATCACCTATACGGACGAAAAGGGGGAACAACGGCATCCGCTCATCATCCACCGCGCGCCGCTTTCCACGCACGAGCGGTTTATCGGGTTTTTGATCGAACACTTTGGCGGCGCGTTTCCCACGTGGCTGGCGCCGGTGCAGGCGGCGATTTTGCCGATTGCCCAGACCCATCATGAGTACGCGGAAAAACTGCACGACCAATTGAAAGGAGAGGGGATCCGCCCGGAAGTGATGTTGGCGGATGAAACGCTTGGCAAGCGTATCCGCACGGCGGAGAAGCAAAAATATCCCTATATGCTGGTGATAGGGGATAAAGAGGTGCAAAGCGGCGAGGTGACGGTGCGCCGTTACGGGCAGGAGAAACAGGAAACGGTCAAAGTGGATCGTTTTATGAAGGAGATTTTACAAGAGATCAAGGAAAGACGCCT
>JAZDJE010000067.1:0-6601 GCA_043804325.1 Candidatus Peregrinibacteria bacterium | reverse complement strand
GTCTGGAGCATCGCGTGCAACGGGGGCTTTCTTACGCCATTGTGGATGAGGTGGACTCTATTTTGATCGATGAGGCGCGCACGCCGCTCATCATTTCCGCCGCGGCGGAGGAATCCACTCAGAAGTACGTCCAATATTCCCAGCTCATCAACCAGCTGCAACCGGAAGTGCACTATGCTATTGATGAAAAGGCGCGCACCGCCACACTGACGGAAGACGGTATTGCCAAAATGGAGCAGCTCTTAGGGGTGGACAATATTTATACCGATGCCGGTTTTATGGAGGTCCATCACATCGAGCAGGCCCTGAAGGCCGAGGCCATTTTTAAACGGGATATCGATTACGTTGTCAAAGAGGGGGAAATCCTGATCGTGGATGAGTTTACGGGACGCCTGATGCCTGGCCGTCGGTACAGCGATGGGCTGCACCAGGCCATTGAAGCCAAGGAGCGGGTGGAGGTCAAGCGTGAAAGCCGAACCCTGGCCACCATCACGTTCCAGAATTACTTCCGCCTGTACGATAAGCTGGCCGGGATGACCGGCACCGCTAAAACGGAGGAAGAGGAATTCTATAAAATTTACAACCTGGAGGTCATTGTCATTCCCACCAACCAGCCCGTGGTGCGGGAGGACAAGTCCGACCTTATTTTTAAGAGCGCTCACGGTAAGTTCCAAAATATCGTGGGGACCATTAAAGAACTCCATAAAAAGGGCCAGCCCGTGCTCGTGGGCACCATTTCGGTCGAAACGTCCGAAATGCTTTCCAAGTTGCTTAAAAAAGAAGGCATTGATCATGAAGTCCTGAATGCCAAGTATCACGAAAAGGAAGCCGAAATCATCGCCAAGGCCGGCGAGCCTGGCGCGGTGACTATCGCTACCAACATGGCGGGCCGCGGTACGGACATCAAGTTGGGCAAGGGGGTTAAGGAATTGGGGGGGTTGGCGGTGATCGGGACGGAACGGCATGAGGCCCGTCGTATCGACAACCAGTTGCGCGGCCGCAGCGGCCGCCAGGGCGATCCCGGGATGACCCGTTTTTACGCTTCTATGGACGACAGCCTGATGCGGCTCTTTGGGTCGGAAAAGATCAAGGCCATGATGGACCGGTTGGGACTTCCCGATGACACCCCTATTGAAAACATCATGATCACCCGCAGCATTGAACACGCCCAGAAACGGGTGGAAGGGCATAACTTTGACATCCGCAAGCATATTCTGGAATACGATGACGTGATGAACAAACACCGGGAAATCATTTACGCACGCCGTTTGAAGGCCCTTGAAAACGAGGACCTGAAGGAGGACGTTCTCACCATGATGAAGCACGAAGCGAGTGACTTAGTGACTTCCCATACCCAGGGACAGAACGTGAGTGCCTGGAACTTTGAAGAAATCGTGGACGGCGTTAATGCCCTCCTTCCGCATGACGCCAACAAGCTGGATGTGGCGGATATTGAAAAACTGGACGATGCTGCTTCCATCCAGGAGAACATCACCCATATTTTACTTTCGGAATACAAGGCCAAAGAGAAGCCGTTGCCCGATCCGGCCATGCTCCGCCATGTGGAAAAGCGCGTTTGCCTCCATGTGATTGACACGCTGTGGATGGAGCACATCGATCAAATGACGCATTTGCGGGAAAGCGTGGCGCTCCGTGGCTATGGCCAGCGCGATCCCCTATTAGAATACAAAGGGGAAGCCTTTGAGCTCTTTAAACGCTTGCTCGCTTCCATCCAGCACAATATTGTCAATACGCTCTTTAAGGTCCAAATCAACGTGGAGATTCCCGTGGAACGCACGGTTGGCCCTGCCGAAGCAGAACCGCAAAACCTTCAGACCAATCGCGAGGCCATTGAGGGCAGTATTGCCACTTCCACCCTTTCCAAAGGGCTCCAGTCTCCCGAACAAGCCGTGGCCCAGCGCGTTTCGGCCGATGCGCCTAAAGGCCCTGCGGTAGGGCGAAATGATCCCTGTCCTTGCGGTTCCGGGAAAAAGTACAAGAAGTGCCACGGCCTTTAAGACCCCGTTTTTTGCCCGCAATTCGGGCAGAATTTAGTCCCTGGCGGAATGAGCGTTTTGCAGGAGGGGCATGTTGCCTGATCGGTTTTTTCTTTCCCTTTCGGGGCCGGCGTTTCCGCGGATGCCGTTTTAACCGGCATTTTTAACACAACCCCTTCTTTAAGGATGTTTTTGAGTGTTTTTTCAATCAGTTTGACCACGTCTTCCAATGAGGTATTGGCTTTGACAATGTAGTCCAGGGCCCCGGCGTCTAACCCTTTTTTAACATCGGCTTCCTGGCCCAGGTTAGACATGATGATGACAGCGGTGTCCCTGAGCTCCGGAATGGACTTGATTTCTTTCAGCACGTCAAATCCCGTTTTCTTGGGCATGATGATGTCCAGTAAAACCAAGTCCGGCTTTTCGGATTTTATCTTGTCCAATGCCTCTTCGCCGTCGTGAGCCAGGATGATCTGACAGCCTATTGTTCTGAGCTTAAATTCGTAAGCCCGCGATAGGAATTTATCGTCTTCGGCTACCAAAATTTTACATGCGCGCGCTTCAGCCATAAGAGGTTTCTTAGGTTTTATTTCTTCCTGAGGGTGGACCAAATAAACTCAATGATTTCTTTTAAGAGGTATTCGGCTTTCATGAAGTGTTTTTTAACCCCTAGTTCTATCAGGCGCTGTACTTTAGCCTGGGTTGCGGTATTGCTGACCGAAATGACGGGAATGTCAGCGAATGCCTTGTTCTGCTGTATTTTTTCGAGAAAATCAATGCCGTTCATTTTCCCCCTTAGGTAATAATCAAGCCAAATCAGGTCCGGTTTTACCAGCCCCTCCTCTAATGCTTTTAAACTCTCTTCCCCGCTGGGCCTGGAAAAAACACTGAAGCCGCTCTTTTCCAGTTTGGCGAGGATGGACCTTGTCAGCAAGTCCTCGTCTTCGATGACCATAATGGTCGGTTTTTGTTCGTTCATGGCGGTGGCGGTTAATGTTATTGTACTTTTCGTACCCGATAAATCAAGCGTTTAGCGTGACTTCTCCCTTTCTAGCCTTACTCCCTTTCCGCGGCAAGCTGAACCAGAAGGTGGTCCCTTCTCCTTCTTTGCTTTTGAACCAGATTCTCCCGCCGGAGGATTCGATGATGGCTTTGACCAGGTACAGCCCCAACCCATTTCCTTCGGTTTCTACTGACGCAATGTTGCTGGCGCGGAAGAACTTTTTGAAGATTTTGTCCTGTTCTTTTTCCGGGATGCCATAACCCGTGTCGTGGATTTGGGTGATGACGTCTTCGTCTGTTTCCGAAATAAAGACCATGATTTCGCCTTCTGCGGGTGTGTATTTGATGGCATTACTGAGCAAATTGCTGTAGACTTCCCGAATCATTTTGGGGTCAATGCTGATCATGGGGAGGTTTTGGTGGACGCTGACGATCAGGTTCATTTTCTTTTCCGTGATTTTGGTCTGCAGGGCGGTCATGACGTCTTTGACCAATTCCCCTAAGTGCGTCGGTTTAGGCTCAATGATGAGGCGCCCGGATTCAATCCGCGCAATATTGAGCAAGGCGTTGACCAAATCGATCATTCGCTGATTGAGCTCGTTGATGTTATTGATGAATTCCCTTTGTTCTTCATTGACGGCCCCTACGTCTCCCGCCAGTAACATTTCCGCAAACCATTTCATGCCGGACAGCGGGGTCCTGAGTTGGTGGGACACCAGGGACACGAATTCCGTTTTCATGCGCTCCACCTCTTTTTCCTTGGTCACGTCCCGGAACACCATGATGGCTCCAATGATGTTCTTTTCCAGAATAATGGGGGTCACTGTGATGGCGATGGGAAAATGCGGTTGGCCCATGGGGGCAAAGTAGTAAGTCCCCATGATTTTTTTGACGTGTGACAGGGCCAAGTGGATGGGGTTTTGCCCCTTGGTCACTATGCTGGCATCTTCCTCTTCTAAATTGAGGATCGCCGACAGGTTTTTTCCAGCCACTTCTATGGGGTCCCAATTTAGAATGTCCTGAGCGGCTTGGTTGATGATGATGATTTTTCCGTATTGGTCGGTCACGATGATCCCTTCCCCTATGCTTTCTAAAATGGCTTCATCTTTGGCGTTTTCCTGCTGAATGGTGACCACTTTTTTGTTGAGTTCCCTTGTTTTTTCCTTCACCTTTCTTTCCAATGAGCCATAGGATTCTTTTAACTTGCTGGCCATTTCGTTGAACGCCGTGGCCAGGTGGCCGATCTCGTCTTTGGTTTTAATGTCCACTCGCGCGTTCAGGTTGCCCTCGCGCATGTTGCTCACCATCACCATCATTTTTTTGAGCGGTTCGGTGAATTTGCGTGAAAAGACCAGCGCGCTTAAAAGCACCGTTAGAATAAACAGGATGATAATGAACCCCAAACGCACATAAATCGCTGACAATGGCGAAAAGGCATCCGATGTTTTCATTTCCGAAAGGATGACCCAGTTTTTATCCGGTATACAAATGGATACGCCAATGACTTCTTCACCTCCATAATTTTGGTAAATTTCGCCGCCCGTTGCTTCCCCCTGGTCCAAACAGCGCTGGACAGGCAACGTGTCTACCCTTTTCCACATGAAGTGCTTGTTGGCCGCGTTTTCCAGCGTTTGGGGGTGGACAATGATTTGGCGGCTTTTATCCACAATGTATACCTCTGAATTTCTGATGGCTTCCAGGTAGCGGTTTCCCCTTTCGCTAAACTTGATTTCGCTGACGAAAATCTTGTTCAGCTCTTTGGTGTCGAATACATTGACCAGCACTCCCAATGTTTCCTGGGTGTCTTTGTCCGTTAATGGGGCTACCGCTACGAACGCGTTTCGGTTCCCAAAGGTTTGGTCTCCGGTCAATTCTCCAATGGAGACCCCTTTTTTTTGCGCGAGGAAGTAGTCCCGCTCCGGTTGGCGAATGCCCATGCCATCCCCATGGATGGCTACCACTTCTTTCCCATTGGTGTCCACTACGATAATGTCGAGCAGGTTAGGGTCTAACGGCTGTTTATCTTTGATCAAGTACTCCTTTAATATTTCTGACGTCTGTTGAGATAGCTCTTTGGAGTCGGCCCCTGCCATTTCTGCGACCCATTCTGTGATATGGCCGTCTGAAGCGAAATCCGTGGTCCGCATTTGGATGACGTCAAAGTAAGAAAAAATTTCTTCGGATTTGGTATTGGCCAAAAAGAGCAGCCGGTTCAGGATCCCTTTATGGATTTCCGCCTTAATGGTCCGTATGTTCAAAATTCCAATGAACACAAAGGGTATTAGCCCAAAGACCAGGAGGATCACCAACAATTTGACCTTTATGGATTCGAGTTTAAACGTCATGCAAAGGGTTTGAAAAGAGGCAGAAATTGCAACCGGATTTGTCACAATTTCTGCCTCCCTTTATTATTTATGAGTTTACTTTAGCGGATTAACTCAATGGCGGGTGCTGCTCCTGCACCACCGCTTCCCTCTCCTTCCGGATCGCAAGCTCCTATGGTAATGGCTCCTGTAGCTGCTTTCATGAGGTAGTAGTCGGTTTTGGCCGCCGTACCGGACTTAGGATCCCGAGGAATTGCTCCCAGATAATCGCTGCCAATACCGGAGAGGTATACGCAAGCGGCTTCCGTCACTTTTGCGGTGCATCCCGCGTTTCCTCCATCCGCACAAGTTCCAATGGTGTAGAATTTGGCATTGGTCAAAGCGGCAACGGTGGAGTAATGAGTTCCTTCGTTGTCTACCTGATACTTAACCACCGCATCCAGGATGGTAGTGATGTCGCTGTTGCGGCGGGCGTTCCTGGCTTCGTTAAGGCGTCGGGCCGGGTCAATCGCCACGAAAATAGCCGCTGCCAAAATCGCGATGATGGCAATCACGATAATTAACTCAATAAGGGTAAACCCTTTTAGAGATTTTTTGTGCATAGTTTTATTGTTTTTACATGATAAATATTCGCTCTGCATTATAAGTAAAGGCAGGGTGGCGAGCCACTGTTTTGCCTTGCGTGAACTGGTATTCTAGGTTCTAGATAAAAATGTTACTCCTTTTTGATGAGATTGATGGCTATGGGAACTGCCCCTTCAAGCCCTATGCCCTTTAAGGCGGCTCCACAAGCGGATGAGAAGGCTTCGGCGTTCCCAATATTGAGTCCCTGAAGCGGCACCATTGACTCCTGCATGACGGTAATGGGAACGGGGATTTTTTCCTTGAGCGCCTTTTCTATGGAAGGCATGAGTTCGGATTTTCCCGTCACAATGACTTGTGTTATTTTTAACGCCGTGTTTTTTTCGAACAGCAGCTCTGATTTTTTCAAATCGTTTGCCAGTGCTTCCTCTATCCCCTTTCCTTCGGTAAAGGACGTGGTGCTGCTATCGAAAATAAATCCGTTCCACAGGAGAAACCAGGACGCACTATTTTCCTTGGTGTAGACCAAGGCCACGCTTTGTTTCGCATCCCATTTTGGCGGTAAATTGCGCAGCAAGCTGAGCGATTCCGGCTCAAAGGCGACGGGAGACAAACCGCAAAACATCTTGAGGATTTCATAGTACTGGGCAATGATGACGCGGCGCACGCCTACTACAAAGACAATGTTGAGCTTTT
>JAZDJE010000066.1:0-4081 GCA_043804325.1 Candidatus Peregrinibacteria bacterium | reverse complement strand
GCGGAAATCCCCACGGCCGCCTGCACAAAATAAACGGCGGCGAAGAACAGTTCGTTACGGGCGAACGGGAAACGGAGTTTCATGGGGCCACATGTTACATTGACGCCAGTTTACCATAATTTTCAAAAGGGCGGTCGCCTTAGGCGACCGCCCTGGTTTGTTTGATTTGGTTTGGTTGTTTATTAACTGCACCCGCTGGTTTCCCCGCAGTCCAGACATTTGTAGCAGCTGCCGTTCCGGACCATGCAGGAACCGCAATTACTGCACATGGGGGCGTCCTCGTTTTGGAACGCCTGGGGTGTGCCGTGGGTTTGGACGGTGGCGCCAATGGCGATGGCTGTTTTTTTAGGGGAAGCGGGTACTTTTGATTTTTCCAGCGCTTCAATGAGCGCGCGCTCTCCGGGGTTTTCACCCGGAGTCCGGGCTTCGCCCCGGACTTCTTTGGTTTCCTTTTTTAGTATTGGTTCACCTAGGGTTACCTTGTTTTGCATGGTGGGCAAAATGCCGGCGGCGCTCATGGTGCCTTCGGTGTAGGCACGATCGATTAGATCCGCGTTGTGGTATTTTTTGGCCTCGTCTTTGGACAGGAATTTGATGGCCATCCATCGGCCGATGTAGTCCAGGAGTGATTTCACCATGGGAATTTCCGGGTTGGCGCTCATGCCGGCCGGTTCAAAGCGCGAATGGGTGAACTTGCTGACCAATACTTCCAGAGGAACGCCGTATTGGAGGTTGAGGGAAATGGAAAGGGCTAGGCCGTCCATGATGCCGGAGAGCGTGGAGCCTTCTTTGCTCATTTTAATGAAGAACTCACCGGGAGTGCCGTCTTCGTACAGGCCCACGGTCATGTATCCTTCGTGACCGGCGATGGAGAACTTGTGGGTAATGCTGCGGCGTTCGGGAGGGAGCTTGCGGCGGAGCGGTTTTTTGGTGATCTCCACCTCTTTGATTTCTTCTTTTTTGTTTTCTTTTTTCTTATCTTTAGAGCTGGTATTAACCGGCTGGGACATTTTGGACCCGTCACGGTACAGGGCGTTGCATTTTAGGCCCAGTTTCCAGCCCTCGTGGTAGGCCTCCAGCACTTCTTCCACCGTGGTTTCGTTGGGCATGTTGATGGTTTTAGAAATGGAGCCGGTGACGAACGGCTGAACCGCCCCCAGCATTTTTAAGTGGCCCATGTGATGGATAAAACGTTTTCCTTTTTTGCCGCATTTGCTGGCGCAGTCAAAAACCGGAAGGTGTTCTTTTTTTAAGTGAGGGGCGCTCTCTATGGTTAAGGCGCCGCAAACGTATTCGTTGGCGGCTTCAATTTCTTCTTCCGTGAAGCCGATCTTTTTGAGGAAGTTGAAACTAGAGTCATTGTAGACGTCCGCTTCAATGCCCAGGATTTCCAGGATCTCTTCCCCCAAGCTGAACTTGTTGAACGCCATGCTGATGTCGAAACAGCCGGGAAGGCTTTTTTCGATTTTGGTGAGGATACGCTCCGTCAGGCCTTTCTTTTTGAGGGTTTTCCAGTTGATGAAAGGGGCGTCGATGAGCGTGTTTTTACCGATGAGGTGGTCCAGGATGTCCTGGATTTCCGCGGGGGTGTAACCGAGTTTTTTGAGGGCGGGGGCGACGGATTGGTTCACAATTTTCATGTAACCTTCGCCCGCGAGTTTTTTGAACTTGACCAAAGCGAAATCCGGTTCCACGCCGGTGGTGTCGCAGTCCATGAGCAAGCCGATGGTCCCCGTGGGGGCAATGGCCGTGACCTGGGCATTGCGATAACCATACTGTTCCCCCATTTTTAGCGCGCGGTCCCACACGCTAGCAGCCGCCTTGTACAAATGAGCGGGGCAGTGGTCTTTGTGGATGCCGATGGGTGTGATTTCCAATTTTTCGTATTCGTTTTCCGGGGCGTTGTAAGCGGCGCGGCGATGATTGCGGATAACGCGCAACATGTCTTGCCTGTTGGCTTCATATCGTTCAAAGGCACCCAGGTGTTTGGCCATTTCCGCGGAGGTTTCATAAGAACGGCCGGTCAAAATGGCGGTGATACTTGCGGCAATCGCGCGGGCCTGGGAACTATCGTAGGGAATGCCGGAAACCATGAGAATGGTGCCCAAATTGGCATACCCCAGACCGAGCGTGCGGTATTGGTAACTGCGCTTGGCCACTTCGTAGCTCGGGAATTGGGCCATTAAAATACTGATTTCCAGCGTGAGGGTCCATAACCGTATGGCGTGCTCCAGGGCCTTGATGTCAAAGGTGGAGGTTTCGAGGTCAAAGAACTTGAGCAAATTGAGTGAAGCCAAGTTACAGGCCGTGTCGTCCAAAAACATGTATTCGCTGCAGGGGTTAGAGGCATTGATGCGGCCGTCTTGGGGACAGGTATGCCACTCGTTGATGGTGGTGTCGTATTGGAGGCCGGGGTCCGCGCAACTCCACGCCGCTTCCCCCATTTTCTTCCATAGCTTTTTGGCGCTGACGGCCTTAAAGGGTTTGCCATCCGTGCGGCGGATGAGGTTGAACTCCCCGTCGTTTTCGGCGGCGCGCAGGAATTCGTTACTGACGCGGACGGAGTTGTTGGAGTTCTGGCCGGATACGGTGCTATAGGCCTCGCCGTTAAAGTCGCTGTCGTATCCTGCAGCGACGAGGGCCGCGACCTTTTTTTCCTCTTTCATTTTCCAATCGATGAAACTTTCGATTTCCGGGTGATCGATGTTCAGGCATACCATTTTAGCCGCCCGCCGCGTAGTGCCGCCGGATTTGATGGCTCCTGCCGCGCGGTCGCCGATTTTAAGGAAGCTCATGAGGCCCGATGATTGGCCGCCGCCGGATAAGGGTTCGCCTCTCCCACGGAGCCTGGAGAAATTGGTCCCTGTGCCGGAGCCATACTTGAACAAGCGCGCCTCGCGGATCCACAGGTCCATGATGCCGCCCTCATTCACCATGTCGTCCTGCACCGATTGGATGAAGCAGGCGTGGGGCTGGGGGTGGGAATAGGAGTCTTCCGATTTTTTCACTTCGCCGGTTTCCGGATCCGCGTAAAAATGGCCCTGGGCCGGCCCATTGATGCCATAAGCGGAATGCAGGCCCGTGTTGAACCACTGTGGGGAGTTGGGAGCGGCCATTTGATGGATGAGCATGTGGTTTATTTCGGCTTCGTAGCTATTGGCGTCCTCCCGACTTGCAAAATAACCATATTTTTCTCCCCACATCCGCCAGCAGGAACTGAGGCGGCTGACGACTTGTTTTGCGCTTACTTCCCGACCCAGAATTTTTTTGCCGTTGGCATCCCGTTGGGGGACGCCGGCCTTGCGCGCGTATTTGCTGATGATGATATCGCTGGCATTTTTGGACCACGATTTGGGCACTTCAAAATCCGTCATTTCAAATACCACGGAGCCATCCGGGCGTGTGATGCGGCAGTCGCGTTTTTCATATTCAACAGCGTCGAGGGGATTGATGTTTTTATGGGTAAAAAGGCGATGGATTTTAAGGCCTTGTTTTTTTACGGCGGTTTTTTGCATAGGATCAAAGGGTTAGGGTTTTGTTTTTATCGGGGGGCCTGAAAAAGAGGGAAAAAATCCCCTGTGGTATCTGCCGGAGAGCGTTTTTCATTATCGCCAATGCCCTTGGGCAAGTCAAACACTTTATCTTGACGTTTCCCAGATCTTGTAGGAAAATGACGCTACTACCACAACATATTGTGTTCTTATGATTTTGGTCCTTACGGGAAACGGCAAGGGAAAAACCACTTCAGCCCTGGGAACCGCCCTCCGGGCCGCTGGGTGGGGCCAGAAAACCGCGATTGTTTTTTTCGATAAAGGCGGCGATTATTATGGAGAGCAGCAAGCGCTCGAGGGGTTACGGGACCGGATCGATGTGTTCCGCTTCGGCCTGCCGAGATTTGACGAGGCGGGTAAGTCATTCCGTTTGGAAAATACCGCCGAGGACGCCGCACAAGCCAAAGCGGCGCTAGAAAAAGTGCGCGAGCTTTTGAGTGGTGGGTATTTCTTGGTGATCGCGGATGAACTATTGAATGCCCTGCGTTTGGGATTGGTGGATGAGGCATCGGTGCGCGAGGCGGTGGAAT
>JAZDJE010000065.1:0-2443 GCA_043804325.1 Candidatus Peregrinibacteria bacterium | reverse complement strand
ACAGCAAAAATACCGATAAGCTCGCCATTACAATAGATAAAAACTTTTTTTGCATAATGAAATACTTAAATGAGTAAAAAACACGCCCATTTACACTATCATTAAACGAGGGTTTTTCAAAGGCGACCAGCTTGCTAAACCGTTACTTTATTTTCCCTTTATACTGAGCGTTTTTTCCCAGGTTTTCTTCGATACGAAGGAGTTGGTTGTATTTGGCGATGCGTTCGCTTCGGCATAGCGACCCGGTTTTGATTTGACCGGTTTTGAGCCCTACCGCCAAGTCCGCGATGGTGGTGTCTTCCGTTTCGCCGCTGCGATGTGACACCACGGCTGTCCAACCCGCATCGTGGGCCATTTGGATGGCGTCGATGGTTTCTGACAGCGTGCCGATTTGGTTGAGCTTGATGAGGATGGAGTTGGCGTTTTTTCCCTTAATGGCTTTACGCAGGCGTTTGGTATTGGTGACCAGTAAATCGTCCCCCACCATTTGGATTTTACCCCCAAGCCGTTCCGTCATTTTGGCCCACCCCTCCCAATCGTCTTCGGACAGGCCGTCTTCGATAGAAATAATAGGATATTTTTCACAGAGGTCCTCATAGTAATTGATCATTTCTTCTGCGCTTAAGCTGCGGTTTTCTGTTCTAAGGTGATACTTGCCGTCTTCGTAAAACTCCGAGGCAGCCGGATCCATGGCCAGCGCAATATCGGTTCCCGGTTTGTAGCCGGCTTTTTCGATGGCTTCCACGATGAGTTTTAGGGCATCCTCGTTTTTTTTCAAACTGGGCGTGAATCCCCCCTCATCGCCTACGGACGTGGAAAAGCCGCGTTTGTCGATGATTTTTTTGAGCGCATGAAAAGTTTCCGAACCGTAACGCAGCGCTTCTGAAAAACTAGGGGCCCCTACGGGCATGATCATGAACTCCTGAAGGTCTGTGGAACGCAGGGCGTGTTTGCCCCCGTTCAGGACGTTCATCATGGGCGTAGGGAGCAAGTTTGCTTCGCCCGCATTGCCCAGGTTAGCCAAGTACTGGAAATACGGAATCCCCTCTTCCAGCCTGGCCACGCGGGAAACGGCCAGCGAAAAACCCAGAATGGCATTGGCGCCCAGATGACTCTTATTTTTTGTGCCGTCCATTTCAATCAGGCGGGCGTCGATTTGGCGCTGATTGCGGCAATCGCGGTCTAAAAATTCCCTGGCAATGACGGTATTGACGTTTTCGACCGCCTTTAAAACACCCTGGCCGTTATAATAGGACTGGTCCCCATCGCGCAGTTCCACGGCCTCGTGAGCACCGGTAGAGGCACCGCTAGGGACCATGGCATAGGCTTCGTTGTTTTCTGTGGCGACTTTGACTTCTACCGTTGGGTTCCCCCGGGAATCCAGGATTTGCCGGGCGTGGATGCGTTTGAGCGCTGCTGACATATTTTTAATGTTAAAATGTCCATGTGCTACGATACCAACTTGCTGCCCATGAAACAAGATCCCCTATTTAAATTACAGCAATTGCTGCTATGCATCCCCCGCGGGAAAGTGACGACTTATCAGGCGCTGGCACAGGCCATGGGGACACGCGGGTATCGGTTTATCGGGCAGCTTTTGCACCGGAATCCCGAGCCGGACAAATACCCGTGTTATAAGGTAGTGAAATCCGATGGGTCGCTGGGGGGTTTTGCGCGAGGGGCGGAGGAAAAAGTACGGCGGTTGAAAGCGGATGGGATTACCGTGCGCGACGGAAAAATCGTGGATTTTGAACAAAAAATTTGTTCAATAAGTTGATTTTGGCGTTGTTTATTTCTCTGTGAATCGGCTAGAATAAGGCCGTTGTGACTTAAAAATATGATTGGTATTTTTGATTCCGGATTTGGCGGGCTGACGGTGATGAAGGAGTACTTAAAAAAGTATCCCCAGTTCGATTATATGTATTTGGGCGATCAGGCGAATATGCCTTATGGGAGCCATTCAGCGGAACATGTGAACAAATTAGTTGTTCAGAATGTGGATTTTTTGGTTAAGAAAGGCTGTAAACTCATCATTGTGGCCTGCAATACGGCTTCAGCGGACGCCCTGCGGCATGTGCAGGACATTTATAAGGGCAAGCCCACGATTTTGGGCGTGTTGGTGCCAGCGGTGGAGGAGGCTTTACGGGCTACGCGTTTTGGGAATATCGGTGTGATCGGCACGCGCGGGACTATTGCAAGCGGCGCTTATAAGCGTGAGCTCCATAAATACGCCCCCATGCTTTATAAGCCAATTGATAAGCGTGCCCATGCTGAAATCCGGGTTTACGAGCAAGCCTGCCCTTTACTTGTGCCATTGGTGGAAGAAGGGATGACGGACCATGCGGTGACGCGGATGATGCTAAAAAACTACCTCCGGCCGCTCAAGCACGCCCATGTGGACACGCTGATTTTAGGATGTACCCATTATCCCCTGCTCCAAAAG
>JAZDJE010000064.1:0-3791 GCA_043804325.1 Candidatus Peregrinibacteria bacterium | reverse complement strand
CCATTAACTTCTCGAACGTTTCGAAAGTCAAGGATTGTTTGCCGTCGCAGAGGGCTTTGTCCGGGTTATTATGGACTTCTATGATCAGCCCGTCCGCTCCGGCCGCTAGTCCCGCAATGGCCAGTGGTGGCACCAAGTCGTACCGCCCGGCCGCGTGGCTGGGGTCGGCAATAATGGGCAAGTGGCAGATTTCCTTGATCAGCGTGAGTGAATTGAGGTCCAAAATGTTCCGCGTGGACTGCTCGAACGTGCGGATGCCCCTTTCGCATAACACAATCTGATTACTGCCGCCCTGCATCAGGTATTCGGCGGCCAGCAAGAACTCTTCCACCGTGGAAGACAGGCCGCGCTTCAGCAATATCGGTTTATTGACCTGGGAAAGCACTTTTAACATGTCGAAGTTCTGCATGTTGCGGGCGCCAATTTGCAGCATGTCGCTGTATTCCAGGTGGGCGTCCAGGTCTTTGACCGCCGTAATCTCGGTTACCACTGGCAGGCCGGTTTCGTCACTGGCCTGGCGGAGCAGTTTTAACCCTTCCACACCCATTCCCTGGAAAGCATACGGGGAGGTGCGGGGCTTGAAAGCGCCTCCACGGAGCATGTGGGCGCCACGCTCTTTGACGCCCTTGGCGATTTCCATCAACTGCTTCTCCGATTCCACCGCGCAGGGGCCGGCAATAATGACGGGTTTGCCCGTGCCGAACTCAATATTTTTCACCCGCACAATGGTGTTTTCCGGTTTGTATTCCCGGCTCACCTTTTTGTAGGGTTTACTGACGCGCAGAATCTCTTTAACGCCGGGCATGCGGATGATGGTCCCTTCCTCAATTTTTTCTTTATCGCCCAATACTCCAATAGCCACGCGCTGGGTCCCGAACATGACTTCCGCTTTTAGCTCGTGCTGATGGATGATTTCCACCACGTGGTCCACCATTTCTTTGGTGGCCGTGTTGTTCATGACTACAATCATGGCGTCTGAATTAGGGGTTAATGGCCTATCGGTTTCAATAAAGATAAGACATCGTTCTGGCGATTTTTACAGTAGGGGATAAAACTGATGATGTACACTTATTTTGAAACATGATCGAGATTGGTTAATTAATAAAAAAATCCGCTTTGGCGCGGACGTTAGTTGACTACATGACATACAACTTAAGCGACCGCACTTAGCGGAGAGAATAAAAGTAAAAGCTAAAATTTAAAGTCGCTTGCACCATGATGGCGTTATTATAGCTGTCAACATTCGATTGTCAAGTTTACCGGATGGCGGCGCCGGCGTTTTTTAGGTTTTTGAGGACCTGTTGGTGGATGGCGTTCACTTCCCCTTCTTTTAGCGTGCGGTCGGCGGCCTGGTAGGTGACCCGGTAAGTGAGCGCCCGTTCTTTGTTATCGATTTTGTCGCCTTTATACTCATCAATCAAGTCCACGTCGGTGATCAGGGTCTTATCGGTTTTGCCAATGGTTTTGGAGTATTTTTCCGCCAATTCGCGCTTGGGAATAGCGATGCTGATATCGAGTACGACCGGTGGGAATTTGGGGAGTTCCTGGTATTTGGGCCGGTGTTCCATTTTCATGTCGTGGATTTTTTGTAAATCCACTTCGGCCACGGTGACGCGTGGTTTGATGTCGAAGTTTTTGAGGATGCGGGGGTGTACTTCGTACAATTTGCCTACGTTTTGACCATGCCAGGTTAGGTCGGCCACGCGCCCTGGGTGACAGCTGTCGGTGGTTTTACATTCTCCTGGCACGGTTTTTAATCCCACGTGTTCCATGACCCCTTGCAGTTCCCGGAAATTTTCATTGACCGTGGCGACGATCAGCGCTTCGTTCTCTTCATGCCCCTTACCCCCGCCTGAGGCGGATTTCACTTTTTTTGCATACACCTTGCTCAATTCGAATAGGCGGAACGAGTCTTGGTAACGCAGATTATTCGCGATGGTTTCCAATGTCCTGGGGAGGAGCGATTGGCGCATCAAAGAAATGTCCGCGCTGATGGGATTGGCGATCTCAATGGTTTTTTCGTCCTGTTTTTGGCCGCATTTGGCAAGCAGCTCTGGCCCCAAGAAGGAATAGGTGTAGATTTCGTCGAAAGCCAGTTGGGCCAACTCTGTTTTGATTTGCCGGTTGAGTGCACGGTGCGGACTTTGGACGGGGGGTTTTATGTACGTTTGCGGCAATTCTATGGGGATGTTGTCGTAGCCGTAAATGCGGGCCACTTCCTCAATCAGGTCCGCTTCCAATTTCACGTCTTCCAGGCGCCAGCTGGGGATGGTGACCGCAAAACCATCTTTGGTTTTCCTGGTTTCAAATCCCAGGTCATTCAATATTCGCTTGGTGTCTTTGGCGGGAATTTTTTCCCCCACAAGCTGTTCCAAATGACTATGGGTTAACTGGAGGACACGTTTTTCTTTTTTATAATTTTTTACGTCCATCACTTTGCTGGCCACTTTAGCTGTGGGGCAAACTTGCAGGATTAGTTCCACACAACGCTCCAACCCTTTGGCAGGGAGTTCCGGGTCAATCCCTTTTTCGTAAATGATCGATGAGTCCGTGATTTGGCCCGTGCTGCGGGCGCCATGGCGGATCACTTTTTTGTCATAGGCGACGACGTGTAACCATATTTTGCTTGTTTTTTGGTTGATCCCGCTATTTTCTCCGCCGATGATGCCGCATAAATCGAATAAGGCGTGTCCATCGTCAAAAGTGGTGACCCCTTCATTCAGTTCTACCGTTTTATCCAGCGTGACCAGTTTTTCCCCTTTCCTCCCTTTGCGCATGGTCCATTTTTTGCCGGGGATTTGATTCAAATCGAACGTGTGATTGGGTATGCCGAGTTCCATCATCACGTAATTGGTCACGTCCACAATATTGCTGATGGGGCGGATGCCGACGGCCGTGAGCCGTTTTTTCATCCATTCCGGTGACTCGTTTACTTGAATGCCGGTCATGTAGACCCCCATGTAGCGCTTGACTGAACCCGGGTGCAACTCAATTTCTATTGGCCATGGATTGTTGTTGGCAGGCATTTTGAACGTCGGGCGCTTTTTCCACTTGGCCAGTCCGTTGGCCACGAATTCCCGGGCGAAACCGAGGTGTGAAAACAGGTCGCCGCGATTGGTGAGAGCGTGGTTGTCCACATCCAGCACCGTGTCATCCAGTTCCAGCGCCTTGGCCAGGGGAGTGCCTACCTTGACATTGAGATGGCTAATATCCATAATCTCTTTTTCCGATTTTTTTGGGAACATTTCTTTCAGCCCGATTTCTTCGCTGGCGCAAATCATGCCAAAACTCTCTTCACCACGGATCTTCACTTTTTCCAATTTCATCACTTCACTCCCGTGCCAGCGGACGACCGCGCCGATTTGCCCGAACGCCACTTTCATCCCCTTTTTTAAATTCGATCCGCCACATACAACCTGGAGTTTTTCTTTGCCGTCGTTTACCGTGCATAGCTTAAGGGTGTCGGCATTGGGGTGTTTTTTAACTTCTTCCACTTGCCCTACCACCACGTTTTTTAAATCGCCTCCCCGATTTTCCATGGTTTCCACTTCCGCCGTGTTGGCCGTGATCACTTGCTTGATTTTTTCAGCGTCTTTTTCCGTAATTTTTATGAAGTCGCTAAGCCAATTGAGTGAGATTTTCATAACAAAATAGTGTTAACCATTGAACATACGGCTAACACTATAGCGGATTTTGGTTGTGGAATCTATCCTCTCGAGGCAGGTCTACGATTTTTGCCTTTTTTGGCAGACTTGGTTTTTGTTTTAGTCTTTTTTGATTCTTCCTCTATT
>JAZDJE010000063.1:0-3507 GCA_043804325.1 Candidatus Peregrinibacteria bacterium | reverse complement strand
GCTACGAAACGCTAACCTCGCGGGTAGCTCACCCAAGCTTAGCTCAAGCATTCTAAAATTTTCTCTGCAAATTTTCAAATGCTTGTTCTCCGCTACGCGGTCTTACTTCGTCCGACGCGCTTCGCTACGAAACGCTAACCTCGCGGGTAGCTCACCCGGGCTTAGCTCAAAGACTTTAAAATTTCCTTCGCTAGGCCTAGCTCTATGTTTTTATAGCCATTCCATTGAAAAAAAGCAAGATAATGCTACACTCAAGCCGCATTCTTTAAGTTTAATTTTATGAAAAAAATAACGATCGCAACTTTAGTTGCTTTATTGTTAGTCCCCGTTATTGCTTTGGCTGCCGACTTTCGTTCCGGAGAAAAGGTTTTTTTAACCGACACGGTTAACGACGATTTATACGCTGCGGGTGGGTTGGTCCAAATCGATGGCGACGTGAATGGAGATCTGACTTTAGGGGGCGGGAAAATTATGGTAGATGCTAAAATTTCCCAGGACCTTAATGTGGGCGGAGGCAATATCAGCGTTAAAGGGGAAATCGGGGATGACTTGCGCCTTGGTGGCGGCAATGTTCAGATCGACGCGATTGTTAAAGACGATGTTTTGGTAGGTGGCGGTGACTTGGAGTTTGGAAAAACGAGTTTTGTGGGCGGGGATTTGACCTTTGCAAGCGGCAATTTAACCCTGAGAGGTGTTATCAATGGCGATGTTTTAGGAGCTGCCGGGACTGTTTTATTCGATGGAGAGGTCAAAGGGGACGTGAATTTTGTGAATGCCGAACACATTACTTTTGGGCCTAACGGCAAGATCCTTGGCAATTTGATTTACCGCAGCAACAAGCCCATTAAAGACCTGCCCGAGGGGGCTGTTCAGGGCGAGGTCCTCTATAAATCCATTGAAAAGCCTATTCGCCAGGAAGACATTCGCGATTTTTTGGCCATCCTTTTTGCCGGTTTTTCCGTTTATCAACTGCTGGCTATGCTGTTTGCGGGTTTGTTTTTGGCGTGGCTGTTCCGGTTTTACTTTGTCGGGGCAGTGGATTACGTCCGCCACAATTGGCTGAAGAGCTTGGGCATTGGTATTTTGGCCTTAATCATTACCCCCATTGCGGCTTTGATTTTGGCCATTACTTTAATTGGCTTGCCATTGGCTGCCCTTGTTTTTGTCTTATGGGGAATCATGATTTACTTTGGCAAGCTGCTGGCCGCCATGATGATTGGCAGTTGGCTGATCACGTTCGACAATAAAAGTAGTTTTGGCCGGACTTATGTCTCTTTTTCTTTTGGCGTTTTGATTTACGTGGCGCTTTCGCTGATTCCCGTGGTAGGGTGGATTTTGAAGTTTTTGTTGATCGTGATGGGCATGGGCGCTTTAGTGGCCTACAAAAAAGACTTATTTGACGTTCTGCGTAACAAGAAAATGTTATGAAACCCTATTTGATCGATTCGCACGCGCATCTTAGCCTAACTTCTAAAGCGGATCTGCCTGGGGTGATTGAGCGTGCCCAAAAAGCCGGGATTAAAAAAATCGTTAACGTTGCCTGCAGCCTGGAGGAAGTCGGCAAATGTTTGCCGGTGAGCGATGCGTATGATTTTATTTGGACTACGGCGGGGATCCAGCCAACGGAATTGACGGAGAATTTGGAGCGGGATTTAGAACAGATTTATACCTATGCGAAAAATGAGGAAAAGATCGTGGGGATTGGCGAGATAGGATTAGATTATTATCACGACAAATTCCCCCCTGATTTGCAGGCGGCGTTTTTGGTGGGGCAGCTCCATATTGCGCGGGATTTGGGACTGCCGGCGATTTTGCATTGTCGCGCGGGAAAAAACCCCGGTGAAAACGAGAGCGCGTTTGTGGATTTGATTAAAATTCTGACCAAACTGAATTTTAAAAACGCGGTGGTCCATTGTTTTAGCGGTAACGCGGTGGAGGCGGAAAAATTACTGGACATGGGGCTAATGCTTTCGTTTACGGGAATCATTACCTACCCACAAAACGAGACGATGCGGGAGATTATAAAAAGCACTCCGCTGGACCGGATGATGATAGAAACCGACTCCCCTTTCCTTCCGCCCACCGGCTACAAGGAGCCCTGTGAACCGGCGTACGTGACGGAGGTCGCTAAGAAAATTGCCGAGGCGAAGGGCGTGGATATTTCCGAGGTCATTCGGATGACGACGGCGAACGCGGAGCGGTTTTTTGGAATATAGTTTTTATGGCTTCTGCGAGCAATTTGGTGTTTGCGGGCGACACGATTTGAGTAAATCCGAGTTTTTTGGCTTCTTTAATTCGTTTTTCCATTTGAGGAATGGTGCGGACTTCGCCGGATAAGCCCACTTCCCCCATGATCGCGAGGTTTTGTGGAAGGGGTTTTTGAAGTTTAGAGCTGGCGATGGCCATGGCCACGGCCAGATCCGCGGCGGGCTCACTGAGTTTTAAACCGCCTACCACGTTGACGAAGACGTCGCAGGAATCGAGTTTTAGGTTGGCGTAGCGGTTGAGCACTGCGATGATGATGTTGAGGCGATTTAAGTCGAACCCATTGGCCGTCCGCTTGGGGTAACCGAAGCTGGTGTAATTGGTCAGCGCCTGGACTTCGACCAAAAAAATGCGGGTTCCTTCAAGATTGGGGACAATCACGGAACCGATGGGATTCTTGGCCCGGCCCTCCAGGAACAGGGCGGAGGGATTAGCGACTTCGGCGAGTCCTGTGGGTTCCATTTTAAAAACGCCCACTTCATCTACCGCGCCAAAGCGGTTTTTGGTGGTGCGCAACAAGCGGAACTGGTGGAATTTGTCCCCTTCCAAATATAGCACGGTGTCTACGAGATGTGTGAGTACCTGGGGGCCGGCCAACTGGCCGTCTTTGGTCACGTGACCGATGAGAAGGATGGGGATGCCTTTGGATTTGGCGATTTGCATCAGCTGTTCCGCCACGTAACGCACCTGGGAAACGGAGCCGGCCTGTGAGGTGAGCATTTCACTGCCCATGACCTGAACGGAATCCACCACTACAAAACCCGGCTTTTCCGCCTGTATGGTGGAAAGGATTACCTCCAGACTGTTTTGGTTGGCCAGTGCGATGTTGTTTTTCAGCTTGAGGCGCTGCGCGCGAGCGGAAATTTGTTCCACCGATTCCTCGCCGGAGAAATAAAGGACGGAGCGGCCGAGCGAAGCCATGCGATCGGCGATTTGGAGCGTGAGCGAGGATGTGCCAATGCCCGGATCGCCGACCAGTAAGGCAACCGAGTCGCTTATAAACCCCCCGCCCAACACGCGGTCCAACTCCCCGATGCCCGTCACCAGACGGGTGTTTTTGAGTGGGGAGGATTTGAGGGTTACCGTGGGCTTGATGGGCGCGGTTTGAAGCGTGATCTGTTTTTTGGGGCTTAAGTCTATCACGTCTTCCGCCAGCGAGTTCCACGCGTTGCATTTAAGGCATTGTCCGGCCCAGCGGGAAGATTGCGCGCCGCATTGGGTGCAAACGTAAATGGTTTTGAG
>JAZDJE010000062.1:0-2836 GCA_043804325.1 Candidatus Peregrinibacteria bacterium | reverse complement strand
AAAGACATCAAAATTGCCGTGTTCGACCTGGGCGGCGGCACGTTCGACGTGTCGGTGCTGGAACTGGGCGACGGCGTGTTCGAAGTGATCTCTACCAACGGCGACACGCACCTGGGCGGAGACGACTTTGACCAACAGATTATGGAATGGCTCATCAGCGAATTCAAAAAGAGCAATGGCATTGATCTTTCTAAAGACCAGATGGCCCTCCAGCGCCTCAAAGAAGCCGCGGAAAAGGCCAAAATTGAGCTTTCTAGCGCGCAGGAAACGGACGTGAACCTGCCGTTCATCACGGCAGATGCCAGCGGCCCCAAGCACTTGAACCTAAAAATGACCCGGGCCCAATTAGAGGAACTGGTAAACGACTTGGTTGAAAAAACCAAGGAACCCTGCCAAAAGGCGCTCAAAGACGCCAAGTTCAAAACTAGCGACATTGACGAAGTGGTCATGGTGGGCGGCATGACCCGCATGCCCGCCGTCATCGCCATGGCTAAAAAGATCTTTGGAAAAGAGCCCCACAAAGGCGTAAATCCGGACGAAGTGGTCGCCCTGGGCGCCGCCATCCAAGGCGGTAAATTAATGGGTGATACCAACGTCCGGGACCTCACTTTACTGGACGTCACTCCCCTCACCTTGGGCGTGGAAACCCTGGGCGGTGTGGCTACCCCATTGATCGAGCGCAACACCACCATCCCCACCAGCAAATCGGAGGTTTTCAGTACCGCCGCGGATAACCAACCCAGCGTGGATGTGCACATCCTGCAGGGCGAACGCCAAATGGCCGCGGACAATAAGTCCCTGGGCCGATTCATCTTAGACGGCATTCCCCCGGCTCCCCGCGGAGTGCCTCAAATTGAGGTCACGTTTGACATTGACGTCAACGGCATCCTCAACGTCACGGCCAAAGACAAGGGCACCGGCAAGGAACAGAAAATCACCATACAGGGCGCCAGCGGTTTAAACGAAGAAGAAATTGAAAAGATGAAAAAGGACGCCGAAGAGCACGCCGATGAGGACAAAAAGAAGAAGCAAAAGGCGGAAGTCCGCAACAAGGCCGACTCCCTAGTGTTCCAGCTCGAAAAAACGATGCGTGAAAATGACGCCAAAATTTCAAGCGACCTCAAAAAACCGGTCAACGAAAAGATCAACGCGTTAAAAGACCTGTTAAAAGACAGCAAGGCCAAAAACGAAGACATCAAAAAAGCTACGGAAGAGCTGGAGCTCGAAGCCCAAAAGATCGGCTCGGAAATCTACAAACAAGCGGAAAACAAAGAGGCCAAGGACGACGGCGTCAAAGTCACCGACAAGAACAAAAAAGCGAAGCCCGCCTCGGACAAGGACGACGAAGCCGTCGAAGGCGAAGTGGTGGAATAAGCCTAACTTCTTTCCAACATGACTGAAAAGATGCGCAGGCAAATGAAGGAGTTTCTACGGACCAGGTTCGGCATCGCGCCGGAGGCCACGCTGAGCCTCATCATTTCCCCCGGCGGCCGCATCATTGGTTTTACAGTCAAATCGGAAGGCCTTCCCCCCATCTCCCGGGCCATCCAGGAACCGGACCTAAGCGCATTCGAAAGTATCGAAAGCAGCGACCTGGAACTCTCCACCATCAAAAAGTACATCGAAAGTTACCAACCGGCCTTTCAGCCGATCAAAAAGCGGAAATAACGGGCCAGCCTCAAAACATATAAAGCTGGAATGTCGTTTAATATCCAGTTGTAGGAAATAATGAAAATTTTTAGGATTCGTTATTGACAAATTAAAAAATATACTTTATAGTTAAATACTAAATTTTTAATCACAAATATTATGCCAGAACAACATGAAATTGATGTAGATGGCACAACTTATAGGGTTGATGTAAGAACAAACTCAGATGGCTGGATTTCAGCAAGCTGTGCCGATGTACCTGGAGCCGAGGTTGGTCATCAAACAATATTTGGAAATGAGGCCCATCCAAGGGTACCTGATTCAATGGTTCAAGCTATCCGCGATAGAGTACAACGGATGTAAAACCTTAGAAAAAATTTTCATTACATCGTACAACTGAGTATTCCGGACGACGTTTTGTGCAAAACGGGCACCGGCCACGGTTGGGGGTAAGGATTTCGCCTGATGAGTCAAATATCCTCTCACTGCCCCCGAGGAATCGGGGTCCTCAGTTTTCGTATGAGTCAATTTGACTCATCGGTCCAAAGCAAAGAGCCCCAAAGCCAAGACGGCCAATGCCGGGGACCCCATTAACTTGTCTTGACTTGTGAACGTTTGTTCACTAAAATAGTGCCATGAAACGAGGAATCGCCACCATGACACTGGATACCGGCACTTGTCCCAAGTGGCTTTTTGAGCGCATGGTCAAGCTGGGGCGGGAAATGACGCGAGTGCTCGTAGAGGAATTTGGGCCGGATGAATTCATCAAGCGCATGGGGGATCCCGTGTGGTTCCAGTCCTTGGGCACCGTGCTGGCGTTCGACTGGAACGCGAGTGGGCTGACCACCATCCTCACCGCCGCGCTCAAAGAGGCGATCCGCCAGCGCGAACGCGAGTGGGGCATTTTTATTTGCGGCGGAAAGGGTAAAACCTCGCTCAAAACCCCTGAGCAGATCGCCAGTTGGGGGGAACGGCTGCAATTGCCGGAAGGTCATACGGATCATTTGATCTACAACTCCCGCATGAGCGCCAAGGTGGATAGCGCCTTGGTGCAGGACGGTTACACGCTGTACCATCACACCTTCTTTTTCTCCCGCAATGGCGCCTGGACGGTGGTGCAGCAGGGCATGAACAAGTCCTCCCGCACGGCCCGCCGCTACCACTGGCATTCCGCAAACGTCAAAGA
>JAZDJE010000061.1:0-5292 GCA_043804325.1 Candidatus Peregrinibacteria bacterium | reverse complement strand
GGGACCGCCTGGGCGGCCATATGGTCACCGGCCACGTGGAGGGCGTCGGAAAAATCACCCAAATCAAAGACGACGGTAATGCGAAACTCCTCGCCATAAAAATCCCCAAAAAACTCGAACGCTATATCGTCCCAAAAGGTTCCATTGCCATAAACGGCATTAGCCTAACGGTCATGGATATTCAAAATGACCTCGTAAAAATCGGCATCATACCCCACACCTGGAAGATAACGAACCTCCACACCCTCCAAAAAGATGACCCCGTGAACATCGAAACCGACCTTATTGCTAAATACATCGCCTCATGGCAAAGATGACCCGACCATCATCGACCCGACTCAAAAAACCGGCCAAAATCGCGCTGGTGACTAGCCAATACAACCGGGACATCACGGAAAAACTAGAAAAAACGTGTTTAAAGGAACTTAAAAAAGCAGGGGCCGCCGTCATCGCTACCGCTCACACTCCGGGGGCCTTTGAACTGCCCTACAAGTGCCAGCAAATCATCCGAAAAATCAAACCTGACGCCGTCATTGCACTGGGTTGTATTATCAAAGGCGAAACCCCCCATTACGATTATATTGCGAAAGCCGTTGCGCTCGGTATAATGGAGGTCGGTTTAAGGCAAAACGTTCCCGTAGTATTCGGAGTACTGACCTGCAACACAAAAGCCCAGGCCAAAGCACGGATCGCAAAAGGAGTAGAAGCCGCTCAAACCGCCATTCAACTCATTAACACAAAATAACTTATGGAAGCCCTTTCAATCACCATTGAAAAACAAGCCGACCTGCAAAATACCCATACCGTCCACTTTGAAGGAGACTTTGACGGTGGTTCAGCCGAACATGTGACCGAACTCGAAAGCCTGATCGGAAGCGCCGCCCCCAAAACCACGTTGATATTCGACTTCAGCAAGCTCAACTTTTTAAACAGTTACGCCATCGGACAATTGGTCCAATGGCACACCCAACTGAAGAAAAAAGAAGGGAGTATTGTGATTACCGGCACGAACAAAAACGTCCAGGATATCTTTGCCATCGTGGGCATCCACAACCTGTTCAGGATTTTTCCCAGCCTTTCCGCAGCCCTCCAGGCGCTCAAAAATAAATGAGCTTGGAAGGAAGCGAGCACGCGTAGCAGAAGCCCGAGTGGGTCTCGTGGGTCCCACGAAGGGAAGTCTGCGAAGCTAAGCGAGCTTTCTGGAAAGCGAAAACAGATATTTGGGAAAGGCCGAAAACCTTTTTTAAAGGTTTTCGGAAGCATTAAGCTGTTTTTGGCCTTGGACGAGCGCTTCAAGCTTACCCACGATCGTCACAAAAACCGCCTGCATAAAATCGCGGAGCTCTTCCATATTAAAGCCGATCTCAAACTGGCTCAGATAATTTCGAAGAATAAAAGCGGAAAGCTGAACAACAACCGGCGACACCTCGCGAACGGCTTCCGGATGATAAGCAGAGGCTTTGTAATTAATCACGACGCTGGAAAGAACCCGTTGCGGTTTTTTACAGGACACGTGATGGATGTTTTGGATCCACTGGTCCACATGCTTTTTGTGTTCCGGCGGCATAGAAGAAAAATCCGAGGGCTCCCGGACGGCGAGCGCCTGCTGCTCCCCCTCCTTCCCCCCGCGAAGCAGGGCATACACTTCCTCAGTCGCCTTTTTATCCACCAGTGCGATAATAGCCAAAATGAGTTCCGAAGGGACGTCCTGCGCCACCGTGCGGGACACCAATAAAAACAAGTCTGTATTCCCCGGCTGGTTCAAAAACTGGACAATAATGGACGCCAGATTCCGGTCATAGCCGCGCGCCTGCCCCTCTTCCTGCTGGAGCTGCGCCAACGCCTGCTGCGTTCGCCGCATTTCGTCGGAAAACTGCTCATCGCTCACCTCGCTCTTTTCCTGAGCGGCTGGCGCGTTAAACAGTTCAAAATCTCCACTGCCTGCTTCTGCCATGAGTAATTGCGAAAATAATTAAAAATCGAAAAACCGTGCTTTCATGGTACATGGTTCCAAGGGTATTGTCACGATTAAGCCGGCATGACGTGGACTAGCTTATTGCGATAAATGCGCCCATCGTATTTCTTAAGCCGTCTCTCGGTAAACTTCACCACCCCGTTTTTAAGGGCAAATAAGGTAAAATCCTTACCAGTCCCCACGTTGTCCCCTGCAAAGAACTTATTGCCCTTTTGGCGGACCAAAATAGAACCGGCGCTCACGGACTGCCCGGCAAACAGCTTAACGCCTAAGCGCTTCGAACGCGAATCCCGACCATTTTTGGTAGACCCACCGGCCTTTTTATGTGACATGAAATGAATAAATGAATAAGCGCAGGGATTTTAACGGCTTTTATTCCTTTTGGCAAGCCTTTTTTAAGCCGCCTTATCCATACTCTCCCGCAGGTAATCCCTAAAATAGCGAACTTCCTCTAAGGTCATCCGGTCTACTTCCCCCTCTTTGGCCATCAGGTGAACGGTATCGCGACGGTCGTCCAGCTTGATGTCTTCCTGTAAAAACGCCTGGACGGATTCCGTGTCGCCAATGTCAAAACGGACGGCCTTTTTCTGCCGATCCCCCACGGCAACACGGGTCATTTGAAAATCATCTCTCGCCTTCCGCACGGCACGGACACCCTCCTCATCCGCCCCCTCCAATTGGCGCGATTCCGCCCGCATGGTTGCCATGGATTGAGGTTCATTCTTTTTGCGCGCCAAGCGAATGCGATCGCTAAAAGAAGTGGTATCGGTATTCTCCTGACCAGCCTCCTCAGGCTCCAAACGGCCCTTTTTCTGTACCCGTTTCTTTTGCCGTTCCGCCCGGAGCCGATTCACACTGCCCGAATAATCAGCCCGGTCGTAACGGGATTGCTCTTCCACGCGGACAAGATCATCCAAACGCCGGATCATGCGCCGCTTTTGTTCCGTGCCTTCTTCGGCAAGGATTTCCTCGCCCCATTCCATGTTATGCTTCACCCGGTCCCGCCGCACCTTGGACAAAACGGACTGCATCTTAACCTCAGACTTCCCGGCCCCCGCTGACGATTCCGCTTGCCCCGTGAGTTCCAAATAGCGGTGATGGATCTGCGTCCACCCGTCTTTAGGCGAATCGTACATGGCATCGAGTTCCCTGTAAGCCTTGGGATTTCCCGCTTTAAGGCCTTCCACTTTCTGCCTCAAATCGAGATACCGGCCCATTTGCTCGTCCAATTCCTCCACATAACGCTTCTTATCGGCAAGGTTCCGAGAGTGCATGTCCGCGGAAAATGCCTGACGGGTGTGTTCGCTGATCACGCGCTGCGCCTTTAACGGGTCCAAACGGTCCTCATACACAACGTCCATTTTATTGCCGAATTCCACCGAAAGCTGGCTCCACCCCTCCGTATCCCGCATGGCTTCCATGGAAGACAGCGCCTGGCCGGAAAGCGTGGAGCGGATGTCTTTCCACAGGGATTCATACCGCTCCATCTGGTGGCTGAACTCGCTGATCCAATTTTTTTTGTCCGCCGCATCCAGCACCTTAAACCCGTCCCGGAATTTTTTGGCCGTGGCCGCACCGATGATTCTTTGGTTCTTTTGGGCATCGTCCAAAAGCTGATCGTACCGGCCGATCATTTCCGCGTCCTCCGCCGTCCCCATTTTTTCCGCGTATTTCTCGGCCTTCGGCAAAGCCTCCTTAACTTTTTTAAGGAACTCGCGCCGCTGGGGGACTTCCATCTCCAAAAACTTCTTCTCGTTGGGAATTTCAATCCTGGTAGACGCGTCAACCTTTAAAAATCCCGTATTCTCCGCCAATTTGTGATGGGCAATGGCATCGTAGGCGTCCTTATCGCGCTTCATGTTTTCAAACTTCTCATTCAATTTGCGTTCAATAGCGTCCACCTTGCCGACAAAGTCATGGTCATCAGTTAAAATCAAGTGTTCCATCAAAAACGCGCGGTCCGTACCACTCGCGATTTTCTGGCGGACAGCATCGTCAATACGGGTGCTCAGGCGATCCAAACGCTGCAAAGCCTCTTGCTGTTGCTCAGAAATCCACTGATAAAACCCCTGCAAACCTTCTGAACTGCTATCCGCCTCTGCCGCCTGGCGATAATCCCGCACCGTATTCCGCGTAGCTAACTTTTGGCGCTCAAAGGTATCCAAAAGCGTGTTGATTTTACCGCGCAATGCCACGGTTTCGTTGTTGCCCTTAACGCGAAGCGATAAGTCATCCAAACGGCTCTCCGGTGATTGAAAACGGTCAGGCGCCGCCATAGTAGGCATCTTGGAACACAACAAAAAATAAAAGTGGACTGATTTTACCTGATTTTAAAAGAAAAAGATAGGTCCTAAGCCACTTCCGCATGCTCCTTCGCTTGGCCAGAAAGGTGCGTGTCATGGGCGGCATTCATGATGGTACGGGCAATTTCTCCCGGTTGATCAACGCGGTCGATAAAAAAATTAGCGGCCATGGCAGAAGCGGTTTGTACTTCCACATTGCCGTAATTGAATAGCGTCTGCAAAATCCCCTGCACGGAACTGCTGGCATCCTGAATATGCTCAAGGGGAGTGGAAATGACAGACCGGCGGAGAAGGGTGATTTGAGTAATATCCATCAAGCGTTGATCCGTCAAAATAAACAAATTAAAGGCGTTATTCAGCCAATCCACGCAGAAAAAAAGCAAACCATAGAGCAAAAACAACGAGGAAAAAATAGAAACCACGTACCCTCGCAACGGATAATCCCCCATGGGATACTGACTAAACCAAAACCATAAAAAAAGCAGCAGGGGGAGCATAATAGTAAAAACAAAAAGCAAAACGAGCCTAAAATAAACAATAGGATGCTTGCGTATAACTATGAGGACCTTCTCGTCTTCGCGTTGTCCGGGAAAAGTAAACATAATAAAAGAAATTTAAACCTATTGTGGCGAAATTATGGACGCATTTCAAGACAAGCTTGGCGGCCTGCTGATCAAAGACTGAATGTCCTGCAGATAATCCGCGCCCATTTCCCGGGGAGTACGAAAAGTCTCCGGCCTGCCACGGCGCTCCTGGCGCCGGACAATATGCTCGCGCTTCACTCGATTGGCCTGCTCCACGTAATGATGGGGTTTGGGCACACATTCAATGACCACGGGGGGGATGGAAGCGGATAGCGTGATCACAATATCGCCAAAATTAAGGTAATTCCTAAAAAGGCCGTGGGCCTGAGCGCTCAAGTCCTGGATTTTGGTCAAGTCAATCACACCGCTCTCGTTTTTAAGGAAAACCGTTTTCCGGGTCACAATAATCCGACTGTCCGTGATAATGACC
>JAZDJE010000060.1:0-2117 GCA_043804325.1 Candidatus Peregrinibacteria bacterium | reverse complement strand
AGATGACGTTGGTGGGGATGTAAGCGGCCACGTCGCCGGCCTGAGTTTCAATGATGGGCAGGGCGGTGAGGGAGCCTCCACCATAATCTTTATTCATCTTTGCCGCGCGTTCCAGGAGGCGGGAATGCAGGTAAAAAACGTCTCCCGGATAGGCCTCTCGTCCTGGCGGGCGCCTTAAAAGCAGCGCGACCTGACGATAGGCGACGGCGTGTTTGCTCAGGTCGTCGTAAATCACGAGCGCGTCCTTGCCTTTGTCCATGAAGTATTCGCCAATGGTGCAGCCCGTGTAAGGGGCCAGGTAGTTCAGGGCCGCCGGGTCGTTGGCGCTACTGGCCACCACAATGGTGTATTCCATGGCCCCCCGCCGTTCCAGTTCCGCCACGATACGGGCGATTTTGGCCTGTTTTTGGCCGATCGCCACATAAATGCAAATGACGTTTTCCCCCTTTTGGTTCACGATCGTGTCGAGGGCGATTTGGGTTTTACCGGTTTGGCGGTCGCCGATGATGAGTTCGCGCTGACCGCGCCCGATCGGGATCATGGAATCGATGGCCTTGAGACCCGTTTGGAGCGGCTGATTGACCGACTGGCGGGTGATGACCCCTGAGGCGATGCGTTCGATGGGGTAAGTGGTTTTTGATTTGATTTCCCCTTTGCCGTCGATGGGTTCCGCAATGCCGGAAACCACGCGTCCAATCAGCTCTTCACCGACTGGTACAGATAGGATTTTCCCCATGGCTTTTACTGTTTCCCCTTCGTTTATTTTGGTGAAGTCTCCCAGACAGATGGCTCCTACCGTTTCATAATCTAGATTGAAGGCCACTCCTTTTACGCCGGACGCGAATTCGATCATTTCGTTGGCTGCGATGCTCCTGAGTCCCGCGATTTCGGCAATGCCGTCACCGGCCTTAATGACCGTGCCGGTATGTTCGACTTCGGGACCCAAATTCCATTGTTGCAGGTCCTCTTGAATGGTTTTTACTAACTCAGCGACATTTTTTTCCATGGGTGGGTATAAGTTAAGCGGTTAAGAGATTTTTAAGGGTTTTAATTTTTCTAAGAAGGCTGGCGTCTATGAGCGTGTCCCCGTGTTTCAGGATCAACCCTCCGAGAATCAGCGGGTTGATTTTTTCCTGCAGGAGAATATCTTTTCCGCTCAGCTTTTTCAGGATGTTGATGGCGCGTTCGCGCTCGTGATCATCCAGCGGTGTTACCCCCGTCACCTCTCCTTCATCCAAATTAAATTTTTGACGCCGCCATTCGGTCAGGTAACGCACGATTTGTCCCAGTAAGAAAATCTGGCCGTTTTTGACTAGGGTTACAATGAGGGCCGAGGCTTCCTTGCCCAGATCTAGTGAGGACGAGATTTTTTTCAGCAATTCCTCTTTTTTGGCAAGGGGTATCAAGCGTCCGGTCAATAAGCGCATCAGGTGACTTTGGCGCCCCACTTCCAGGAAAAGCGAGAGGTCTTTGATCAGCGCATTCAGCGAACCCGCCTCCTTGTGTGGGATGTGCTTTAAAATGGTCTGTGCGTATGTTTTTGAAGAGGATAACATGCCGTATTATGATATGACTTTTTCCATGTCTTTGAGCGCTGCATCGACATTTTTTTTGTAGAAGTCTTCGCCTTGGTCGTGACGGAAGGCCTTGGTCATGAGCAGCAACGCCAGCTTGCTCACGTGGTGTTTGGCATCTTTATAAAGTTCCGCCTTTTCCGTCATGATCTGTTTTTCCGCCGAAGCTTTCAGGCGTCTGGCTTCATCTTCTGCGCTCGCCACTAAGTCGCGCCGAGTGATTTCGGCATCGTGCTTGGCTTCCTCCAGAAGCTGTTGTGCCTCTTTTTTGGCAGAGGCGAGTTTTTTTTGGCGGTCTTCTTCGGCGGCTGTCGCTTTGCGGTCAATTTCCTCCGCCTTTTTAAGGCTTTCTGCGATCTTTTTTTGGCGCGCTTCCAAGGCGTTTAAAATTGGCTTGTAAAGCACTTTGATCAGAACAAAAAGCAGAATTCCGAAGTTGATGATTTGGGCGATCAGGACTTTAAAGTCGATACCCAGATTGCTCAATGCTTCCATAGGTTCAAATAGTTAACTTGTCGGTTGAAACTTGTTTTTAAATCCGTT
>JAZDJE010000059.1:0-4103 GCA_043804325.1 Candidatus Peregrinibacteria bacterium | reverse complement strand
TGTCGGCGGGATCGTGCTGGCGGTTCCCGCCAGCCGCTGGACCTTTTCCTGGTCCGCCAAAACCTCATCCGCCAACCACCCCTCACCGGACTTGCGCAGCGCAATAGCGGGCGTGTCACCCGGAAAGGTCAGGCGCAAATGGGTCACTTCCACAAGGTCGAGCCGCGGAAAAAGCAAAGGATAACTCTCGCGGACTTTGTCTATAGACGAACTGCCGGGTTTTTCAACAATAAGGACAAACAGCGCCAAAAGCCCAAACATAACTGCGGCAATCCTAAGGGGGCCCCATTTTTTCAGCAAATGAAATAATCTCATGAGTTATAGTTTAATCTTTTTCTTTTTACGATCAATGGAGCGCAGCAAACCGTAAATAACCACCAGGGCCGGCATCAGAAAAATCCCGCCCAGCTTAAGGACCTCGCGTTCGTTATCGGAAAGCTTAATGAGCGGACGGTCCGCCACCACCTTGGAGCGAATGCCGATAAAACTTTGGTCTAAGGTTAAAAAGTCGACGGCGTTCAAAAAGAAATTGAGGTTCTGCTTGTAATCGCGGACCATGCGGTCGGTTAAAAAACGGGAATTGCCAACCACAAGGATACGCCCCTGGCCATTGGACTCGGAAACAAAGCCGCGGGGCGCCTGGCCGCCCGCGTAATAGCTCTTAAATACACCGTCCAGCAAAACCGCCAAGGGGTATTGATGGGTCTGGGCAGGGGCGATAACAGAGGGATCCAGGTCGAAAGGCGCGTCCTGCAGCCAAGCGTCATCAGAAGTACGGAGCAAGGTAGTGGCTTGAGTCTCCTCCGTTTCCAAAACCTCAAGCGGGCTGACCCAGGGCAAAACCACGGCATCCAGTTTGCTGGTGATGGGGCTTTCCGGATCAAAGTTATCCCGAACCGCCTTGACCCAAAAGGGATAAGGAACAATAAAATCAATAAGCCCCTCGTCAAAAGAGGTGGTTTCGTTGATTGGGTCCAGGGCGAGCTGGGGAAGCACGGAAACCCCGTAATGCGCCAGCAAATCGCCCAACTCAATATCCAAAAGGGTGGCTTCGCGGAAATCATCCACATGCACGCCGTCCAGGAGAAAAATGACATTCCCCCCCTTCATCAAATACTGGTCGAGCGCGAACTTTTCCCGAAGGGTAAAAGGCATTTCCGGGCCGCCAATAACCAGGGTATCAACCGCGGCCAACGCATCCGGATCCGTTAGCGACAACACGCTCACCTCGGAGTTCTTCTGCAGGACGTCGTGGACGGTCAGATAACCGTTGCCCTGACTGGTGCCGGTTTTAGAAACAATGGGATATTCGTTGTGCCCTTTAACAAAACCAATATGCCTGAGCTGGGGGTTGGTCAGCTTGGAAATCGCCGAAATAAGGTCATACTCAACGTTACGCGCCTCCTGAACAACGGGAAGGATCTCGTGCTTATCCCCATACATCAGGGCCACTCCCAAAAAACCGTTTTTCACCTCAAACTTATCCCGGGACAAGATATTCATGCGAATGGCCGGAATGCCCAGGCGCTTGGCTTCTTCCATGACCTCGTCCTGGGACATATCAAAGAAATGGACGTTTAAATTCCCTCCGGCATAAGACTCAAACTCGTTCAAAACATCTTCCACGTACTGGCGCACCATGAACAAATTGGGCGGAAGTTCATCGGAGAAAAACACCTTGGCCGTCACAATATCGTTAAGCCCGCGCAAAACGGCCTTGCTGGACGCGTCAATGACAAAGGCCCGATTGTCCGTCAGATCAAGGCGGACAAAGTGTTCGGTGGAAATAAACCCCACCATGACCGTAATGCCGATCACAAGAACGGTGAGCAAGTACGAAAACCAAAGGGTTTTTTTATAACAGGAAAAGTTCATACCCACTTTTGATGGCTGATGCTGGCCACGTTAAAATGCAGAAACAAAAAAATAAAAAGCAGATAATAAACAACGTCCCGGCTATCGATCACGCCGCGCACCAACCCCTCAAAATGAAGGCCGATGGCCATGTATTTAAGAAAGGGAATGGCCGTCTGGGGCACGGTGGAAAGGACAATCTCCTGTCCCGCGACCAGTAAAACAAAAAGGATTAAAACCGAAACCGCAAACGCCACGATTTGATTGTCCGTGAGGCTGGAAATAAAAAGCCCCAGGGAAAGGTAGGCGGCCCCCAAAAGGAAGGCGCCCAAATACCCCGCCGCAATAGCGCCAAAATCCGGCTGGCCGATAAAGAACAAAATGGCCGGGATAATCCCGGAAAGGGCCAAAGCGAGGAGCAGGAAAAGCAAACTGGCCAAAAATTTTCCGAGCACCACTTCCGTAAGCGTAAGAGGAGAAGTCAAAAGCGGCTCCATCATACCCAGCTTTTTCTCTTCCGCCCAAAGCCTCATGGTCACCGCGGGGATCAAAAAGAGGAAAATCCACGGGAGCCACTCAAAAAACGTGCGCATGGACGACTGGTTCATCAAAAAGAAATCACTGAAGAAAAGCGCCGAAGAAACCATCAAAAACACCGAAAGCAAAATAACACCGAGCGGTGAATTGAAATAAGAATGGAGCTCCTTACCGGCGATGGTGTTCACATGGCGTAATTTCATTCAACGCGAGCGGTTACTTGGCTAAACACGTCCTCCAGGGTCGCCACCTTCCGATGCATGTCCAAAAGCTGCAGGTCGTTGGCGATGACCCTTGCGGCGATCATGGCCCGCAGATCCCGATTACGGGCCGTGTAAATATCATACCCCCGGGCCCCCTTTTCCTGAACCGGATAAACCTCTATTTTCTTCACGCCCTCCACCTGGCGCAAGACCTCCATGGTGCGGTCCATATTGCCGCGGATCGTCAACCTCAAATTCGCCTGATCATCCACCAGCCGGCGCAATTCCACAGGCGTCCCGGAAGCCACGATTTTTCCCAAATCGATGATGATGACGCGGTCACAGGTGAGCTCCACTTCGCTCAGGCGATGGCTGCAAAGGACAACGGTTTTTTCTTCGCCCAGCTTGCGGATCAGGCTGCGGATTTCAATGATTTGATTGGGGTCGAGACCCACGGTGGGTTCGTCTAAAATCAAAACGTCCGGATCGTGGATCATGGCCGCCGCCAAACCAACGCGCTGGCGGAACCCCTTGGAAAGGTTGCCGATAAATTCGGTAATTTTTTCAATCAATCCGCAGTCCTGCGCCACCGTTTTAATCCGTTCCTTAAGCCGATGGCCAAAAAGATCATGCATGCGCCCGGTGTACTCCAAATACTCATAAACCGCCATGGGAGTGTACAAGGGGTTATTTTCCGGCAGATAGCCCACTCTCTTACGGACTTCCACTGGATGGGTAAAGCAATCGTGCCCCGCCACCGACGCCTCCCCCGCGTTGGCCCCCATATAACAGGTCAGAATTTTTACCGTGGTGGTCTTCCCCGCCCCGTTGGGTCCCAAGAACCCCACGATTTCCCCTTTATTGACGTCAAAAGAGATACCCCGAAGGGCCTCAAAATCACCGTACTTTTTCCGAAGGTATCGGACTTTAATGGCGCTCATAACATTAAAATACAGGGTGTATTTATAACATATTCCCCTTAAAAAAATACATACTTCTACTTGCCTTCCAAAACCAGATATGTTATAATTATTTGATAATTTTGAAAAACAAATGAGCAGTAAAGCCACACAAGGCGGCGATAAAAAGCTCGCTGTCATTGACGGCAAAGAAACACCATTCACGGAAGAAGAGATGGTCAAGGTACTCAGGGCGATGAAAAAGGCGGCGCGCGTTGCAGGAGAAGAGATAGAGTCCGAAGACGAAGCAAAAGAAACAGATAAACTATTGGACGAAATCAATAACCTTTAAAAACTTTACCATTAACCCCCCTATACCATGGCAGGACCAGAAGATCTAATGGCCGCACTAAACGAGCATGAAGCAAGAAGTGACAAATTGCTTCAAGACCAAACCGAAAGCGGCGATTCCGCGCAAGCATTGATTGCGGAACAATTCAAAGTGCTTCATAACACGATCGTTGAAGCGATAAATAAAAAACCGGAAAACGCCACCCTCTATGTCAAAAAAGGCGATGCGTTAACGGTGGAATACCTGGAAAAAGAAGGT
>JAZDJE010000058.1:0-3524 GCA_043804325.1 Candidatus Peregrinibacteria bacterium | reverse complement strand
CGATTTGATCATCAAAATCAAAGAGCCTATCCGTGCCGAGTATTATTGGCTTGATTTGTTTGAGGGCAAGACCCTCTTCACTTACCTGCACCTTTCCGGTGTGGAGAAGAGCCTGACGGAGAAATTGATGGAACGGAATATCACCGGCATCGCGTACGAGACGGTAGAGGATGAGAAAGGCAAGCTCCCCTTACTGGCTCCCATGAGCGATGTGGCCGGCGTTTTAGCCATCCAATACGGCGCCCAATATCTTCAAAAGAAGTACAACGGTTTTGGAAAGACCCTTGGTTATATCCCCAATACCGACCCCGCTTATACCGTGATTGTGGGCGGCGGCCATGTGGGTAAAGCCGCTTTGCTGACGGCAGCCGGAATGGGCGCTAAGGTGGCGCTGATCACCCGCAGCCAGTCTACGGTAGACCGATTGAAGAAAGAAGCTTTGGAACTGTTGGGCAAGCATTTGTACAGCAATGTTCAAATCTTCCAGTCCACCCCGGAAATCCTTGCTGAGGAACTTAAGAAAGCGGATTTGGTGGTTGGCGGCGTTTTGGTTGCCGGCGCCAAGGCCCCTCAAGTCATTAAGGAAGAGCATGTGAAGTCCATGAAGAAGGGGACGGTGATTGTGGACGTGGCCATTGACCAGGGAGGCAGTGTTTGGGGCTCCAAAGCCACCACCCATGAAAACCCGATTTATGAGATTGAGGGCAAGATCTTCTGCTGTGTGGCCAATATGCCTGGCCAGGTCTCCCGTCAATCCACCCAAGCGCTGACCAGCGCCACTTTGCCCTACATTCAAAAGATCGGCAAAATGGGCGTTATGGGAGCTTTGAAGGCTGATCCCGGTTTCATGAAAGGGCTCAATACCTATCAGGGAAAAATCACTTATGAAGCCGTGGCTAAAGATTTAAAGATGACCTCTTTTTTTCAACAGACCTCCACAATGGAAGTAAAAATTAAGAATGTGGTATCCAAAAAGAACGTGGGGGTTCATGCATCTGCTTAAATTTGAGTTTTATTCCAAAAAAGAGCCGACTTTCCGCCGGCTCTTTTTTTTTGGTACATTATTTTTGTTATTTAATTTAAGACATCATGAACTTAGACATTCTTAAGCGAACCGCCCAGGCTATGGTAGCACCGGGAAAGGGCATTTTAGCCATAGATGAAAGCCATAGTACCTGCAAAAAACGGTTCGAAGCTATCGGCGTGACGTGTAATGAGGAGACCCGGCGGGCCTACCGAGGATTATTGGTCACGGCTCCGGGAATTGAGGAGGCAATTTCCGGGTATATCATGTTTGATGAGACTTTGAGGCAAAAAACTGATGATGGTACGCCATTTGCCGAGGTTTTGAATAAAAAGGGAGTCATGCCGGGCATCAAAGTGGACGCCGGCGCCAAAGAGCTGGCGCTGCATCCTGGCGAGAAAGTGACAGAGGGGTTGGACGGGCTCCGCGAGAGATTGGCCGAGTATCGCGAGTTAGGGGCAAAGTTTGCCAAATGGCGCGCGGTCATTACTATTGGCAACCCCGATGCTACGATCGGGGCAGGTGGGTTGCCGAGTAAGGCATGTTTAATGGCCAATGCCCATGGATTGGCGCGTTACGCGGCGTTATGCCAGGAAGCCGGCTTGGTGCCTATGGTGGAACCGGAGGTGCTTTGGGACGGCGATCATACGCTGGAACGGTGTTACGAGGTATCTGCTGAAATATGGACGATGCTTTTTGCACAGCTCCGCGAGCAAGGGGTAGCGCCCGAAGGCACGATTTTAAAGACGAGTATGGTGCTGGCAGGTAAAGCGGCTGCCGAGAAAACGCCCGACCAAACCGTTGCCGAACAAACGGTCCGGTGTCTTGAGGAAAACGTGCCGGCGAAATTAGCGGGCGTGGTATTCCTTTCCGGCGGGTTGAGCGATCGAGATTCTACGGCGTTCCTGAATTTGATGAACCAACTTCCGGATAAAAAACCGTGGCCCCTTAGTTTTTCTTATGGACGAGGCATACAACGGCCGGCGCTGGAAGCATGGGGCAAAGACCAAAGTGATATCGCCGGGGCGCAAAAACTTCTGGTGCACCGCGCCAAAATGAATGGATTGGCCGCCCGGGGAAAATGGAGCGAAAAAGCAGAACAACAAAATTAAACCCTTATCTTTTAACCCTCCACTACCATGATACGTGTAGGTCTTAATGGGTATGGACGCATAGGTCGTCTTGCCCATCGCAGGATGCTAAACCATCCGGATTTAGAAGTTGCCGCCATTAATGCGCGTTCAGAAGATGCCGCCATGCGCGCCCATTTATTAAAATACGATTCTATCCACGGGCGTATGGACAACCAGTTTGGTTATGATGATAAAAATATTATCATCGACGGTAAAAAAATCCGTTGTTTCGCCGTTAAAGACGCCAGTGAAATCCCGTGGCCGGAAGTAGGGGTAGACGTAGTGATTGAGTGTACCGGTAAGGCCAAGACCTATGACATTGCGGCCAAGCATTTAACCGCCGGCGCTAAAAAAGTGGTGGTGTCCGCCCCCATGAAAGACGACACACCCACCTTTGTGTTGGGGGTAAACGAGAAGGACTTGAAGCCAGAGCATCATGTCATCAGCAACGCGAGCTGTACCACCAATTGCATTGCGGCGCCCATTAAACTTTTACACGAGAAATGGGGCGTGCTGAATGTTTCCGCTTCATCCATCCATGCGGTCACGCATTCACAAAACCTGCTCGATAATTCGGGGCGGGATTTGCGTCGGGCGCGCAGCGCGCTGATGTCTATTATCCCAACAACGACAGGGGCGGTGAGTGTGATCGGCAAATTGTTGCCGGAGTTGGATGGGAAAATGGATGGAATTGCCTATCGCGTTCCGGTACTCAATAGTTCAATTGTAGACATGGTGGTGCATCTGGAAAAAGAGGTGACTAAGGATGAGGTCAATGATTTTTTTCGGGGAATTGCCAAGGACCCGTATTATGATCCGATCATTGACGTTACCGAAGAGTCGCTTGTCTCCATTGATTTTAGGGGAAATCCTCATTCCAGCATTATTGACGTAGGGCTTACCCAAGTGATGAATGGCCACTACGTGAAGCTCTTTTTATGGTACGACAATGAATGGGGCTATGTGAACCGCCTGGTGGATATGACGGGCCTGATGGCTAAACAGCTGGGGTAGGCGCTGCGGGCGAGGGGTCAGCGGTTTGAGCTTCAAAATATTTTCCGATTTTAAGGTCGAGCACTTTAGCGTAGGCAAAATGGCCCGCCACTCCAGTAATGAGCATGATAAGGGCTCCCATCAGGCTTGCGAGAGACCCGAGTAATGCCAGAACCAGCGCTACGATTAAGTAGGGGTAAAAGACCAGCTTGAAAAAAGTGTTGAGGTATTTGCCAAACGATTTTCCCTGTACCCAAACAAAGATTTTTCGATACAGGAAATATAGGATTGCCGCGGTAATGACTCCCGAAACGAGGCCGGTAGTCAGCGGGGTGATTAAATCAAATGAAATGATAAGGGCCACTTTATTGGCT
>JAZDJE010000057.1:0-3998 GCA_043804325.1 Candidatus Peregrinibacteria bacterium | reverse complement strand
AATGAAAAACACAAAACAGCAATTTTAATAGTTGAGCACAATATCAAATCGTTACTTAGTATAGCCAGTCGCGGTTACATTCTGGATAAAGGAAAAGTTGTAGCAGAAGACGCTTCGCAAAAACTTTTTAAAAGCGGCATTTTGGAAAAGATATTTATGGGTAAATCGATTTAATTTTGACCATGTCGGGAATTTTTGCCCACCTGCTTCCGTTCCCGTTCCGTTTGAGAAAAGGAAAATGAGGCCAGTCCCGCCACCTTGCAATTCATTGCAAGACACCACAGAAAAATACTCTTTTCATTAAGAGAACAAAGAAATCCGGCGCGCGCAAAATGAAAAGAGCAAAGAGTATTTTTCTGTGGTGTGGCGAGCTTGTCGAGCGGTGGCGGGACTGGCTTCCTTATTGGGGGTTTTGCTCAAAAAATGTTCGAACTTCGTTCAAAAAACACCGCCAGCTTGGCTCTTTTTAAAACTCAACCGTCTCCCCTGGCTTCATGATGTCCACTTCCACCCCAAGCGCTTTATGCACGCGTTCAGCCATTGGCCCGGACTGGTTCGGCTCTCCGTGGACCAGCATGATTTTTTTCAGGCCTTTGATCTTCTTGATGTAGTCGTCCAGGTCGTTCATGTCCGCGTGGGCGCTGAAGGATTCAAGCACCACGATTTCCGCCCGCACTTTGTACATGGTGTCGAAGATCTTGATCATGGGGTCGCCGTCCACCAGTTTGCGGCCCAAAGTGTGCTCGGCCATGTAGCCCACGATCACAACCGTGTTTTTAGGATCCTCAATGTTATTTTTCAGGTGGTGGCGGATACGGCCGGCTTCACACATGCCGCTCGCGGAAATGATGACGCAGGGGCCGATGAAGAAATTGAGCTTTTTCGATTCCTCAACCGAAGAAACGTGTTTGAGCTGGCGCGTCTGGAAGGGGTTCTTGTTCATTTTGAACTGAGCCTTGATCTCCTTGTCGTAAAGCTCGATGTTCCGCTGAAAAATATCGGTAATGTTGCTGGCCAGGGGGCTATCGATGAATATTGGCAGGTTGGCGGGGATTTTTTTGTCGTTGCCCAGCAGATTCAGGCCGTAAATCAGTTCCTGCGTCCTTTCAAAAGCGAAGGCGGGGATAATCACCTTGCCCCCGCGGCGGATCGTCCGGTTAATCACCCGCGCCAGTTCCGGCAGGCCTTCCTCGATGGGCGTGTGCGTGCGGTTGCCGTAAGTGCTTTCCATAAGCAGATATTCCGTTTCCGTTACCTGGTACGGGTCGTTGATGATTGGTAATTTGCACCTTCCCAGATCACCGCTGAACATAAAATGTTTTTCCTTATTGCCGTCTTTTTTGTCCATGATGTCCATCACGATTATCGCTGAACCGAACACATGGCCCGCTTCCCGGTATGTCGCCTTTACCCCGTCACAGATTTCAAAGGTTTTGTTAAAAGGCACGATTTTGAACGACTCCATGGCAGTTTGCGCCTCCTGGATGGTGTAGAGGGCTTCGATGGGCTGTAAAGCGGTATCCGCGTGCTTGCGGCCGAAATATTCCGCGTCGCTTTCCTGCACGTGGGCGCTATCCGCCAGCATCACCGCGCAGAGTTGTTTGGTGGCCGCTGTGCAATACACTTTGCCCTTAAACCCATGGGTGATGAGCCGCGGGATGTTGCCGCTGTGGTCGATGTGCGCGTGGGAAAGCAAAAGTACGTCAATTTTCGCCGGATCATAGCCAAAATTCGCGTTTTTTCCGAAGGATTCCTGCCGTTTGCCCTGGAAAAGCCCGCAATCGAGCAGGATTTTTTTGCCGTTCACTTCAAGCAAATGCTGGGAGCCGGTCACTTCTTCGGCAGCGCCGTAACTTGTCAGTTTCATGTATCGTCTGTTTATTTGCTGCCCACATATTCCGCCAAATCCACAAGGCGGGTGGAATAACCCCATTCGTTGTCGTACCAGGCGAAAACTTTTACCATCGTATCCCCCATCACCATGGTGCTGAGGCCGTCCACAATGGCGGAATGGGGATCCTGCTGGAAATCTTTGGAGACCAGCGGGCGGTATTCCACGGCCATGATGCGGGGGTTTTTTTTGGCATAAGCCTCAAAAGCCTTGTTCACCGTTTCCGGCGTCACCTTTTTTCCCACTTCTACTGTCAGGTCTACGAGCGAGCTTGTGGGGAGCGGCACGCGCACGGAAAGGCCTGTCAGCTTGCCGGCCACGGCTGGAATGACCAAGCCCACGGCTTTGGCCGCCCCTGTGCTTGTCGGGATCATGCTTTGGATCGCGCTCCTGGCCCTGCGCAAGTCCTTGTGCGGCAAATCCAATATCTTCTGGTCATTCGTCACCGCGTGCACCGTGGTCATGAGGCCGCGCTGTACCTTAAAGGCGTCATGAAGCGCTTTCACCACGGGCGCGAGGCAGTTTGTGGTGCAGCTGGCGTTACTGATGATGCGGTGTCTTTTCGGGTTGAATATCTTCTCGTTCACGCCCATCACAATATTCGCGTCCGCCTTCTTGTCCCCTTTGCACGGCGCGGAAACGATTACCCGTTTGGCTCCGGCCTTAAGGTGCATGGCGGCATCATCCACCTTGGTAAACCTGCCGGAACATTCAAGCGCGATATCCACGCCCAATTTTTTCCAGGGCAATTTGGCAGGATCGGGTTCCGCGTAAATTTTGATGGCCTTACCGTCAATTACAATCCTATCCGCGCCTTTCGCCTCCACTTTGCCGGGCCACCGGCCATACGTGGAATCAAACGCGAAAAGGTGCGCCAGCGTCTTGTTATCCGTAAGATCGTTGATGGCGACCACCGTTAAAGGGCGCTTCTCCTTAAGGATAATATGGAGAACCTGCCGGCCGATGCGGCCAAAACCGTTGATGGCGATCTTTGTTTTTTTCATATTTGTTTTGGCTAAGTTTTTATTGGTTTAGTAAAATAAACTGCTCACTGATTTTTGGCCGATCACGCTTTCAATCACGCCGGCCATGAGGGGGGCGATCGGGATTTGCTTTAGCCCCTTGAACTTTTTTGCCCTGGAAACAGGGATTGAATCGGTGATCACCACCTCTTTGAACCGCGCCTTTTTCAGCCGGCTGGCCGCGGGGCCCGAAAAAATCCCATGCGTCGCGCAAAGGTACACGTCTTTTTTCGCCCCGTTTTTCATGATGGCCTGTTTGGCGTTGGCCACGCTGCCGGCGGTATCAATCATGTCGTCGTAAATGATGCAGGTTTTGCCCTTCACGTCGCCAACCACGTGCGTCACATGCGAAATGTTATGTTCCGGGCGGGTTTTATGGAGGATGGCGATAGGCGCGCCCAAGTCATCAGCGAATTTTTTGGCGTTTTTGGTGCCGCCCGCGTCTGGCGAAACCACCACGATGTCTTCCAGGTTTTTTTCCTTGAAGTAGCGGGCGAAAATCTTGTGGCAGTTCAGGTTGTCCACGGGGACATTGAAGAACCCCTGCGACTGGTCCGCGTGGAGCTGGAGCGTGATCACATGGTCCGCGCCGCTCGCGGTGATGAGATCCGCCATCAGCTTGGCGGAAATGGGTTCGCGCGGCTGGTGCACTTTATCCTGGCGCGCGTAACCGAAATGCGGGAGAACCACATGCACTTTGCTGGCGAATGAGCGCACCATCGCGTCGCACATCAGGAAAAGTTCCATGTAATCCTCGTTCACAAACTGGTCGCGGCAGGTTTGCACGATAAAAACTTCCTGCCCGCGAACCGTTTCCTCCAGAACCACATATTTTTCGCCGCAGGCGAACGTCGTCAATTTGATTTTGCCCAAAGGGACTTTCAGCTCCTTGGCGATAGCTTCTGCCAGTTTGGGGTGCGAAGACCCGGCAAAAATCTTGTATTTGGTTTGGGGCATGGGATGTTTTTACTTTCACGTTCCATTGTACCAATATTTACGCCATTTTCAAAAAATATTCGTGGATTCGCGTATCCCCTGTCAGCTCCGGGTGGAAACTGGCGGCCAGAATCCTGCCTTGGCGCACA
>JAZDJE010000056.1:0-6065 GCA_043804325.1 Candidatus Peregrinibacteria bacterium | reverse complement strand
TTTAAAGAAAAACAAAATGCTTGAACGTGACAAAAGGTCCCATAAAGGCGACAACGGCAAGGTCATGGTGATTGGCGGTAACGAAATGTTTCACGGCGCCCCTATTCTATGTGCGTTGGGGGCGGAATATAGCGGAGTAGACCTGATTTTCCCCTTCATTCCCTCCTGCCACGCCCAAGTGGCCCGGACGTATTCGTTGAATTTCATCATTCAATACTTTCACGAAACCCACTTAACGCCAAAAGACGTCAAACCCATCTTGAACTTCAGCAAAAAAGTGGGTGTCGTCGTCATAGGTCCCGGCCTGGGGACGGCCCCGGAAACCCAAAAAGCCATCAAAGAGCTCTTGGCCAAATTCGATGTCCCCACCGTGGTGGATGCCAGCGCGCTGATCTACACGAACAACCTGCCTAAAAATGTAGTGCTGACCCCGCATCATGGGGAATTCCGGGAACTAAGCGGCGACGAGCCCACTCCCGAAAACGTTCAGAAATTCGCCGAACAGGCCAAGGCCACAGTGGTATGCAAGGGGCCTGAAGACATCATTTCCGACGGCAACAACACAGCGCTGAACAAAACGGGGAACGAACTGATGACGGTGGGCGGCACCGGCGACGTGCTGGCCGGCTTCATCGGTGGCCTCATGGCACAAGGATTGACCGGTTTTGAGGCGGGAAAAATGGCCACGCGCCTCTTGGGCCAAGCCGCCGATAACTTTAAAAAAATCCACGGCAGTCTCCGCGCCATCGACCTGGCCCGCATGATCCCTGAAATGCTACTGAAATAATGGATTTTATCGGATTCCTTTTCATCAACGTCATTCGCATCATCAAATACGCGATTTTGCTCCGCGTGCTCATGTCGTGGGTACAGGTTAACCCCTACGGTACGCTCACCCGCATTGTCTACGAAACCACCGAACCGATCCTAAGGGTATTCCGCAACCTCATCCCCCGCCTGGGCATGATCGACATTTCCCCCATCCTCGCCTTTCTGGCCCTAGACTTGGCCCAAATGGGCGTCATGAGCCTTTTTGCGCAACTATAAGCTTTTTCTCATTGACTTAAGAGGGGCTTTTCCCTAAAATCAGATAGCTTATTTTTCAGATGACTTTTCGGCGACTTATTTTTTAAATTTCACCCCATAAAAACGAAAAAGCTGCGAAAGAACCATGAAATTCGAGTGCCAAAAGTCCTTCTTATAGAAGGGGACGGCAGTCCTACGGAAATGGATACAGCAGTAGCCCTGCAACGCGCCCAGGAAAAGGGAATGGATCTGGTAGAAGTTTCCCCCTTCAGTCAACCCCCCGTGTGTAAACTGATGGACTACGGCAGCTACCTATACGAGCAAAAGAAAAAAGCACAAAAGCAAAAAAAGGCCAGCAAGCAGACGGAAACCAAGACCATCCGCCTCAGCATCCGGACGGGAATCCACGACCTGGAAGTCAAAGCCCGGCAAGCGCGCATTTTCCTGGAAAATCGCCACACCATTAAAGTCGTTGTGATTTTCAAGGGCCGGGAAATGACCCATGGGGAACTGGGCGAAGAAAAGATGCGGGAGTTCCAACGCCTGCTCCAAGACGTCTCTGCCATCGAACAGGAACCCAAACGCCAAGGCTATCAAATGGTCATGATGCTCAACCCTCTCAGATAAGTACTTACCGCTCCGGCGCAAGCCGGAGTCCGGGCTAAGCCCCGGACTTACCGCTTATCACTTACCACTTATTATTATGCCAGGAAAAGCACGACCCGGAAAAATAAAGAACCACAGCAGCGCTAAAAAGCGTTTTAAAAAGACCGGCAAAGGCCTTTTCGCTCAGCAAAAAGCGGCTCACAACCACTTGCTCCAGCAAAAATCCAAGCGTCAAAAGCGATTGGCGAATAAAACGATCATCACCGACAATACTTACGGGAAGATGCTTAAGAGAATGCTCCCCAACTAAGATTTAATCCTTAATTCTTAATCCTGAGACAATGCCTCGAGTAAAAGGCGGCCCACGGGCCCATGCAAGACACAAAAAAATCATTAAGCTCGCGAAAGGTTATCGCGGGAAACGCAAAAACATATTCAAGCTGGCTAAAAACGCCGTCATGAAAGCCGGAACCAATGCGTTTCGCGGTCGCCGCTTACGCAAGCGCTCTTTCCACCAACTGTGGATTCTGCGCATCAACGCCGCCTGTCGCCAAAACGATATGCAATACAGCCGTTTCATCTACGGTTTGGAATTAGCGGCAATCCGCATCAACCGCAAAATGATGGCTGAACTGGCCGTAAGCTATCCGGAAATCTTTAAGGAATTGGTGCAGCAGGCCAAAGCCGTCCTGCCGCAGGTAGGCCAAGCCCCGGATTTGGAGGAACTAAAAAAGAAATTCTCCATGAAATCCGCAAACTCACGGAGTTCTGCGGATCAAAAAGGTGCGGTAAAACCCGTGGAAGCTTAATCCTGCCCCCTAAAAAGCACCCCATTTAAATAACCGAGCTTTGAGCTTTTGAGCGTGCGCAGTCCCGATGTAGCTTTGGGTATGCTTCGCGGGGCCCCAAAGCAAATTGGGACGAAGCCTAGCGAAAAAGCGAGAAGTGAGATCAGATATTTTGGAAAAGCCGAAAACCTTTTTTAAAGGTTTTCGGAAGAGTCCAACCACTTTTCTACGTCCATCGCCGCCTGGCAGCCCATGCCGGCCGCGGTGATGGCTTGGCGATACCGATGGTCCACGCAATCCCCCGCCGCGAATATGCCTTCCACGTTAGTCATGGTGTGCTCTTTAGGTACCACATACCCCTTTTTATCGATGGTGATTTGCCCGTTTAAAAATTGGGTCGCGGGGTCATGGCCAATGGCCAAAAATATGCCATCTAACGGCAATTCGGACGTTTTTCCGCTTTGCGTGTCCTTTAAGCGCAAACCGGCCACCTTCGTCTCCCCCAGAACTTCTTCGACCGTCTTATTCAGCATGAACTCGATTTTACTGTTCGCCTTGGCGCGGTTGAGCATGATCTCCGAAGCGCGGAACCCCTCGCGACGGTGGATCACATAAACCTTGCTGGCGTGCTTGGAAAGGAAGCCGGCCTCTTCCATGGCGCTGTCACCCCCGCCCAAAACAGCGACAACCTTGCCCTTAAAAAAGAACCCGTCACACGTGGCGCAGGTGGAAACCCCCTTGCCCCACAGGCGTTTTTCCGACTCCAACCCTAAAGCCCTGGACTTAGCGCCCGTGGCCACAATCACAGATTTCCCCTGATATTCTTCGTCGCCGACATACACTTTAAAGGGCTTGGCGGAAAAATCGACCTTGGTGACGTTTTTAGTCACATACTGGGTCCCGAACTTGGCCGCTTGTTTGCGCATTTCCTGCATCAACTGCGGCCCGGAAATGCCGTTTTCAAAACCGGGAAAATTCTCAATCACCGTGGTGGTAGTCAGTTGCCCCCCCGGCTGCCATCCTTCAAAACAAAGCACCTTTAAACTGGCGCGACTGGCGTAAATGGCCGCCGTATACCCCGCCGGCCCCGCCCCGATAATCAAAACATCGTAAATGTCAGACATAGCAAAAGAGATTAATAACGTAAGGAATTATACCAAAAATCAGAAATACTAGTTATTACTCCGCCGGAATAAGGATAGTATCCGGCTTGCCCGATTCGTCGGTAGTGGGACCGCCAAGGATATATCCAGTACCAGAACGCATTAAAACAATCAGTTCACCCTGCTGATCCATGATCTCCACACCAAGGATATAATGACGTGCACTAGTGGCATCCGGCCCCGGAAATTCCTGCAAACTGTGAAGGGCAACATTTGTCCCCGGCATGATTTTAGCAGATCCTTCTTTAGAACCGCGAAGAACAAAAGTGACGCCAGTCCGGCCAACCAGGGTAAGCTCGTAAACATCCTTAGTAACAGGTCCTTCCCTGTCGCGTCCAAAGCCATGAGTGCCCACTTGCCCTTCCAAGCGATGCATCGCTCTATAAGAAGAGTGCTTTTCACCACCCGAAACACTATACATAGTCCGATTCGGCATATCCATAACGTATAAAATTAAAAGACAGAGGATTAATGTAAAACACCTGACATTAAAAATCAATCAAATTTACTTCTTGGCAGCCGCCGCCTGCTCTTCCGCCATGAACTCCGCGCAAACTTTTTGATTTCCGCGAGCTTGATAAGCAAGGGGAACGTATCCTAGAAAGCCTTTAGGGTGGAATCCAGTTCGCCACTGGTTTAGAAAAAGCCGCTCATCTATTGAAAAAATATTAAAATAACATTAAAATCACATCCTTTAAAGTTTTTTATGTCGAAAAACAACCACATCATTTTCCGCACAGCCTACCAAATCGGCGCATTGCTCTTGCTGAGTCTGGCGACTTTCCTGGGTTTTACAGGAAACGCGTCAGCAGACACGCTGATCAACAGCGACATTACCCAAAACACGCGCTGGGCCAAGGCCAAAAGCCCTTACGTGATCTACGCGGATAACCGGGATAACATCACCGTTCAAAGTGGCGTTACCCTAACCATTGAACCAGGAGTCACGGTAAAGTTCAGTCAAGCCACGGGATTAGACGTGCAGGGCAAGCTAATAGCACAGGGGAGCCCTACAGAAAAAATCACCTTCACCTCTCTAAATGACAACCATCCCTTAAACACCGGAACCGCCTACCCCGGGGATTGGTATGGCCTTTTTTTGCGAAGCAACAACAGCGTTTTAAAGTGGGTACACATCAAATACGCAGGCCGGGAAGGCTTTATGGGACACAAAGAGCCCGCCTCCTTATACGTCGACGGACGATTCAACCATGTCACCAATTCTATTATAGAAAAGGGGGATGGTAACGGCATTTACCTCCATTACTTTTACCAGGGAATCGTCCACAATAACTATATCGGCGACCACGCCCAAAACGGCGTCCTAATCGACCATAGCGATACCGACCTGTTCCAAAATACCATCCAGAACAACGGACAAAACGGCATCGAAATCCGCGACCGCTTAAGCGCCCACTACACCAAGGGGAAAATTTCCATCCACAAAAACGCCATCCAAAACAATGGAGGCAGCGGCATTCACGTAAAAACCCTGCTGGTGCCGGACATCCACGACAACCAAATTGAAGGCAACCAAAAAGAAGGCATCCGGATAGAAACAGGCAAGCCACGCATCCACGATAACACCGTCCGGAATAACGGCGACTAACTCCGGCTCAACGAAAGCCACTCCCTCACTTTCTCCGGAATCTGGTCCAACTTGGCCTTCTCCACAACAACACCACTGGGCAAAGCCTGTAAAAAGAGCTGCCCGTAGTCTCTTTGAAAAATGCGATTGTCCAAAACGACTAAAACGCCGTAATCGCGGGTACTGCGGATCAGTCGGCCAAACCCCTGCTTAAAGCGCAAAATAGCGCGAGGCACGGAGTACTCCATAAAGGGATTGCTAAACAGTTCCTGCCGCGCCTTAAAAATGGGCTCGCTGGGGACGTCAAAAGGAAGCTTATGGATCACCAGCGTGCTCAACGCCTCCCCTTGAATGTCCACCCCCTCCCAAAAGCTCGCAGTGCCAAAGAGCACAGAATGCATGGGGTCATTGAGATAAGCCTTCATCACCTTATTCCGCCCCCCGCTAATGCGCTGGCCAATGATTTTAGTGCCACGGACTTCCGGCCGGTCCATCAAATGCAAATACAAAGTCTCAATGGCGGCATAAGCGGTAAATAGCCCCAAAAGCCCCCCCTTAACCGCCTGGATAAGCTTAGCAAAGAACCCGCTCACCTGTTCCATGCTGCTTTTAGCCGTCAGGGGAAGGATGTCGGTGGGCAGCAATACGTACGATTGCGTTTCAAAGTTAAAGGGGCTGTCTAAAATCACTTCTTCAAACCGCTCGTCCAGCCCCAGCATATGGCGAAAATAAGTAAAAGGGTGTTGTTCCGTGTGGTCCACACCCTCCGGAGAAAGCTGGACGCTGAGCGTAGCAGAAGTGAGAACAATGGATTTTTTCCGGCCATACAGCCGCTCCTTCAAAAGCGTTCCCACGACCAAAGGCGCCATATGAAGCGCCACGTTCCCATGGAGG
>JAZDJE010000055.1:0-8870 GCA_043804325.1 Candidatus Peregrinibacteria bacterium | reverse complement strand
TAGGCACCCACTTCGTCCGCGATTTCCCGGAATTTGCTGTAGTCCAGTTCCCGCGGGTAAGCGGAAAAGCCGGCCAGGATGATTTTGGGTTTTGCTTTTTTGGCGATTTCCCGGAGTTCATCAAAGTCGATTTCGCCTGTTTCCACGTCCTTCATTTTGTATCGAATGAAGTTGTACAGGTGTGCCATGTACGTGACGGGATGGCCATGGGTCAAGTGTCCCCCATGCGATAAGTCCATACCGATGATGGTATCCCCCGGTTCCATGAGCGCGGAGTACACGGCGATGTTGGCCGGGGCACCGGAATGGGTTTGCACGTTGACGTGCTCCGCGTTAAAGAGCTTTTTGGCGCGTTCGATGGCCAGGTTTTCCACCACATCCGTGAATTCCTGTCCGCCGTAATACCGTTTGCCGGGATACCCTTCCGAATATTTGTTGGTGAACACGCTTCCCAAGGCTTCCAAAACGGCGGGGGACACGTAGTTTTCCGACGCAATGAGTTCCATGCCGGTATATTGCCGCTTTTGTTCGTGTGCCAGCGCACCATAAACCTCCGGATCATTTTTTTGCAGGTAATCGTAGTTCATTTTAGAGGGCTAAGGAATAAATTGTTTTTGATCGGTGATGATCCGATCGACAGGTACATCATACGGGTCCTGAGGGACGTTTTCAACCATCTGTTCCCTGTAAGCCAGGCCGATTTTCAGAGCATGGGGATAGCGCTTCAGAAAGCGGTCATAATATCCTTTTCCCGTCCCCAATCGTCCGCCTTTTTGGTCAAATGCCACACCGGGGACAAGGATCAGGTCCAGTGTTTTTGCCTCCCCTCCCCCCTGGGGTTCCGGGATGCCTTTTTGGCCCTTGGTTAAATGGAGCGCCGTTCCTGTGCTGACGGCGTGAAACTCGTTTTCGTTTTGGATGGCCGGCAGGTAGAGCCGTTTTTCTTTCAGATATTTTTCAATGAGGGGTTTTGTTTCCACTTCGCTTCCTACCGCGTAGTAAAAAAGCACGTCATGGGCCCTTTTGAATTCCTCTAGTGATTCGAGCGCTTGGGCGATCTTGCCGCTTTTCTCCCTGCGGAGGTCCGGAGGCAGGCCATTGCGTGTCTTCAGTGCTTTTTGCCGAATTTCGTTTTTGGTTTTCATATGGGTATGAATTAGCCGCCAAAGACTTCCCTGGCCATGTCCGCGACGTTGATTTCTTCGGTTTTTGGAGCGCTTTCCACGGGTTTTAGCTTTACTTTTTTAAGTTCCATGCGAAGCCTGATTTTATTGTTGAAGATGGCCTGAAATGCTTTTTGCACCTGGGCCTGATTGGTTTGGTTCTGGATTTTCTCCATCATGGAGTCGGATTTGAACGCCAGGTGCAATTCTCCTTTTTCGAATTTGATGGGTTCCCCGTCCAGGAATGACACGCGGATGAATGGAGTTTCAATTTTTTCCGCCACCTGTTTCCAGTTGTCCTTGATGGCTTTAAAAGTGAGTTCCCCAGGAGTAGGGATTTCCTCCTTCTCTTCTTTTTGTTTTTCTTTGGCGGCTTCCTTTTTTTCTGCGGCGGCCTTCGCCTTCTTTTCTTTTTTATCCGGTTCCGCGGTTTCCTGGATGCCGCAAATCCGCACGATAGCCATTTCCAGCGGGAGTTGGGGGATCAGGGATTGGTTGATCTTTTGTTTGGCTTCCGAAAAGATCTCCAGCCATTCCATGATGGCCGGCAGCTTCTCTGCATTATCCATGTTGATGAGCATCTGCTCCCGTAAGAACCCGATGATTTCCCCTACAAATTGGTGCAGGTTTTTCCCCTGAGTGTTGACTTGATTAATGATTTCCAGGGCCTTGTTCGCCTCGTGGGCGACCAATGCCTGAAAAAAAGACTCGGTCAACATGGCCCCGGAAAAGCCCAGACGGCTCGCCACTTGTTCATACGTGACCTGGCTATCGATATTCATTTGTTCGAACATTCCAATGGCATCCCGCAAGCCTCCGTTGGCCATTTTTGCAATGAGGGATAGGGCTTCCGATTCCGCCTTTATCCCCTCTTTTTGAGCGATCATTTCCAATTGTTTTTCAATATTTTCCGCGCCGATGCGCTTGAAGGTGAATTGTTGACAGCGGGAAATGATGGTTTCCGGAATTTTATGCGCTTCCGTGGTGGCCAAAATGAAGTACGCGTGTTCCGGCGGCTCTTCCAGAGTTTTTAAAAGCGCGTTGAAGGCCTCTTTGGTGAGCATGTGCACTTCGTCGATGATGTAGACCTTGCTTTTGGCATGGGTGGGGGCGAATTGGATTTTTTCCCGCAATTCCCGGATTTCATCAATTCCGCGGTTTGAGGCCGCATCGATTTCAATCAAATCCACCAGCCTTCCCTTGTTGATGTTTTCGCAGATTTCACATCGGTTGCAGGGCTGACCGTCTTTTAAGTCCAGGCAGTTGATAGCTTTGGCGATGATGCGCGCCAAAGACGTTTTCCCCGTCCCCCGGGGGCCGGCAAACAGGTAGGCATGGGTGATGGCCTTGCGGTTCAGGGCATTTTGAATGGTACTAACCACGTGGTCTTGACCCACCATGGTGGAAAAATCCTGCGGGCGGTATTTGAGGTAAAGAGACATGGGATAGTCTTACGGACTTTCAGGTTATCAGATTTGCCTTTCCATGACAATTTTATTAAGATGGCACTGCTTTTAATTGTCTTTTTATGAAAAAGTATTTGTTATTCCTCCCGTTTTTTCTTTTTTTAACCGCTTGCCGTTTTTCCGATGGCCCGTCGGGCGATGTCCGTGCGGATTCAAGGCCCTTTTTGGGCGATGCCCATTCCCCTGTAGTGGTGGAGGAATTTTCTGATATGCAGTGCCCTGCCTGCGCCGCTATTACGCCTCAGGTGGAGCGGATGTTCAGGATCAGTCCTTCCTTAGGCCATTTTACTTATCATCACTTTCCCCTTTCCTATCACGAAAATTCTTTTACCGCGGCTGAAGCGGTGGAGTGCGCCGGCGATCAGGGTAAATTTTGGGAGTACCTGGACCTGGCCTTTAGCAATCAAAACAATCTTGGGCCTGAGAACCTTTTCTCTATGGCCCGTTCTCTTGGGCTCAACACGGATGAATTTGGGGCCTGCCTGGATAATCGCGACAAAAAAGACTTTATTTTGGCCGATGCCGCGGAGGGGCGCCGTCGCGGCCTTAAAGGAACGCCCACGCTTTACGTCAACGGCAAAGAGGTCCGTTTCACCAGCGCGGAGAGTTTTGAAAACTATTTAAGGTCTGTGGCGGCCAACGTGGAGTAACGCGCCTTAATTGTGTTTATTTTCTTTTGTACCGTTGCTCCTTTTCCCGGTATTCGATTTTCAGGGGGGTCCCGGTGAAGCCGAATTTTTCCCGTAAACGGTTTTCCAGGTAGCGCAGATAAGAAAAGTGAAAGTACTTTTTTTTGTTCACGAAAGCCACAAAATGCGGCGGGTTTATTCCCGTTTGGGTCATATAGAACAGTTTGGGGGGGATGTGTTTAGTGCCGGCGGGCTTGTGGCTCCAAGTGATCTTTTGGACAAAGTTGTTGAGCTCGCGGGTTTGGATGCGCTTTTCACTTTCTTTTTTAACCGTTTCAATTTGTTCGAAAATGCGGTTTAGATTTTTTTTGGTGGTAGCTGAAGTGAAAATGAGGGGGGCCCAAGGAGTGAAGCTGAATTTTTGCTGGAGGCGGTAAATGAATCGGGCACGCCGTTCGCCCTCTTCGGGGCTCTGTTCGGAAGAGGCTTCGGTTTCGCTATTTTTGATATCCCATTTATTGGCCAAAATGATCAGCCCTTTGCCAGCTATTAAGATGTAGCTTCCGATCTGCTGGTCTTGCTGGCTGAGTTTTTCATTGGAATCCAGTACCAATAGCACAATGTCGCTGCGATCAATGGCAGCCATGGAGCGTAGGGCGGAGTAATGTTCAATCCCCTGTTCGCGTTTGCTCTGTCTCCGCAGGCCTGCCGTGTCGATGAGGTTGTAGGTTTTGCCTTGGTATTTGATGAGGTTATCGGTGGTGTCGCGCGTGGTACCCGGTGTGGGGCTGACAATGAGTTTTTCTTTTTTGAGAAGGGCATTGATGAGGGAAGATTTACCCACATTCGGCTTGCCCACCATGGCAATCTGGAGACAGGTTTTTTCTTGCTCTTCCGCGTTTTTATAGGCGGATGAGGACTTGGTCAGGAAACTTTTTTCCTTGAGTACTTTGATAATTTTTTGGATGAGGTCATCGGTCCCTATTTTATTGAGTGCGTCTGTGGGGATGGGGTCTCCCAGACCGAGCTTGTACAGGTGAGCCAGTCCTTCTTCGGCGGGCGTTTGTTCGCATTTGCTGGCGATGAGCAGGATGGGTTTTTGGGTGCTTTTCCGAAGGAGCCGGGCCACCTGCAGGTCCTGAGTCTTTAAGTCCCCTTTTCCCTCCACCAGAAACAGAATAAGGTCGGCTTCCTCAATGGCCACTTCCGCCTGGAGCTTCATGTCATTTTCGATGGTATTGGCGCTTTTGCCAAATTCCAGCCCGCCGGTGTCCACTATAAAAAAGTCCATTTCCCCGGTTTCGACTTTGTAGAACAGGCGGTCGCGCGTCGTTCCCGCTTCTTCGCTCGTAATGGCGATGCGCTTACCAGCCAATCGGTTAAAAAGCGTCGACTTCCCCGTGTTGGGGCGCCCCACGATGGTGACAATGGGTGTTTTCATGGAAACTAGTTGGCTAGTTGTTCCATTGTCCGTTTTTTGCGGTATTGTTCGCGCATGACGGCCGCCTGGCGAACGCGTTTTTTCTGGGTTTTCCGCGCGTGGTAGCGTTTTTGCTTGGCTTCCATTAAAATGCGGCTGCGCTGCACTGTTTTTTTGAAGCGGCTGATCAGCCGTTCGTTGCTTTCGTTCTGTTTCTTGACCGCGTAAATCATAGAACCTCCTTTTTTAGGTTAAATTGCCTTGTATTTATACAGAAGTTGATAATGAATTGCAAGGCTTTTTATGATAGGATGTGTGTCGTTATCATTTAATTTCAATATTTATGGGATTCATGGATCAGGCCAAGGATATGTATCGGCTGCAAAAACAGGCTAAACAAATCAAGAAAGAACTCAAGAACGTTCACATCGAATCGGAAACCGATGGGGTGAAGGTGGTGGTGGACGGTGAGCAGCATTTTGTGGAGGTGCAGATTGCGGAAGCGATCGTCGGCGACGGCAAGCGCATCAGCAAGGCCTTCATCGACGCGGCAAACAAGGCCATGAAAAAGGCCCAAACTATTGCGGCGGAGAAAATGAAAGAGGTGATGGGGGGGCTCGGCGGAATGTTTGGACAACGGTAAAGCATGAAAAATTTTTTCGGTACCCTGATCATCGGATTTATTGTGGTTGCCATTGTGTGGGTTTATAGCGCCTATACGGGTTCTATTCGCTATGCCATGGACCCTTTGGATAAGTCAAAAGTAATCGTTACTATCGAATCCGGGATGTCGGCGGCCCACATTGGGAATTTGCTGGAAGAAAAGGGCCTGATTAAAAGCTCGTCAGCGTTTGTGTTTTACCTGAGGCAAAACCAAGTCCAGGACCAAATCAAGGCGGGGCGCATTGTCCTTTCCCCCAGCCAGACCCTCCCGGACATTGTGGAAGCCCTGGTCGAAGGGCGTACGGAAGAGGTGCCTGTCACTCTTTTGGAGGGGTGGACGGTACAACAAATCGCCGGTTATCTAGAGGAGTCCGGGGTGACGACGGCGGAGGTTTTTTTGGACTGCGTTAAGACCTGTGAATTCGATTTCGATTTTCTGCCCCAAGGTTATTTGGAGGGGTATTTGTATCCGGACACTTATTTTGTGGACCCCATGGCGTTTAGCCCTCAACGTTTTATCGAGCGGCTGATCCATACGTTTGAGCAGCGCCTGAGTTCCGCGGATTGGACGGCCATTAGCCAAAGCGGCCGCAGCCTGGAGCAGATTGTGATCATGGCTTCGATCGTAGAGCGGGAGGAGCGAGATTCTGCGGAGCGGCCTACGGTGGCCGGCATTTTGTGGAACCGTTTTGACGCGGAGATCGGTTTGGCGGCGGATGCCACTATTTTATACGCTTTGGGACGAACCAAAGGCGGGTTAACGCATGAAGATTTGAAGGTAGATTCTTTATATAACACGCGCAAGTATCGGGGGCTCCCCCCCACTCCTATCAGCAATCCCAGTATTTCTAGTATCCGTGCAGCGCTTTACCCCCAAAAAACCGATTACTGGTACTATCTGCATGATGCGGAGGGGCAGGTCCATTACGGAAAAACCCTGGAGGACCATAATAGCAATAAGGTGAAATACCTTTAGGGTTTGAACGTGATCTCAATTTTGTCGCTGGCGGTGTTGACGCTGTCCGTTCTTCCGTGAACGGTAATGACGTTTAGCCCCGGGTCCAGGATGATGGTGTGCTGCCATTTTTCGCTGCCGGGAATATAGTTGAGGAGTTTTTTGTCATTCACGTAGACCGCTTGAACCCATTTGCCCACCGTGCCGCCAATGACCAGTTCATCCAACGTGGTCAGGTAAGAAGTACGGGTGGTGGGGATGGTAATGACCGGCGCCCCCTGGCTTTCCACGTCGATGATAATGCTGGCGGAACCAAGAAGGTCACCTTCTGCATCGTAGGCTTTGACCGTGTAGGTGTTTTTGCTGCCTATTTTTAGGCTGCCAAGGCTTTTATAGGCCTTGTATGTCCAGGCGGTTTCCCCTTCCTGAAATTTGGAGAGCGTATAATCGTTGACCACCACTTTGGCCGTGTTTGCCGGAACTATCCCCTTGATGTCGAATTCCGTTTCATTGGTGGTAAAATCCTTTCCGGCGTTGGGTTCCTGGATGCTAACCCCTCCGCTTCCGGCGGCGGCGCTGCCGCTTTCGGTTTCCGTTTCGACGGGATTCGCGTCCAGGACCTCTTGTGTGAGGGCGAGCGTGATGACCGCCGGCTCACTCACGTTGCCGTTGCGGTCTTTGGCGTATACCTTGAATTCGTTGTCCCCCACCTTCAGATTCCCGTAAGTGGTTCGGGCGGTATAGCGGAACGTTTCGCTGCCGGGAGTATATAGCTGCAATTCATAATCGTTCACAATAACCTTATAGGTGTCTGCGCTCACCGTTCCGGCGATGTCCTGATTAACTTCTTCCAGGGCAATGGTGTCTCCGTTTTTGCCCGGTTCTGTTATGACGGGCATGAGAGGCGGGGTTTTATCCGTTGGATCCAGGGGAGTTTCTTCCTCGTTTTCTTCTCCATCGCTTGTTGCGGCGACCTCTGTGCTGTCCGTGTCCGCTTCATCCGCTGTTCCCTCATCCGTTGCCTCCTCATCCGTTGCTCCGCCTTCCTCAGTGGGCTCTTCTCCGCTGACTTCCGTGGAGATCATGGCACCGTCTTTGATCATGTTCCAACGATACCAGTCAGATTGTTTGAACGTGTCGCTCATGGCAAAAATAACATCCACTTCCTGATTACCGGTTAGCTTTTCGACGCCCTCTTGAGCAATCATGAATTGCTGTCCAACGCCAAGCGTGTAATTTTTAAGCACCTCTCCTCCCTGCATCACGTTGATTTGCGACGACCCTTCTATCATATAGACCGTTCCCGGGGCTGTGATCGCCAACACTCCTCCGCGGCTAGTGACCGACAGTAAGTCGGTTTTAAGCTGAAAGCTGGAGTCCGGGTCATCCAATGTTTTGATTCCGGCCCAGAAATCTCCTTCGGGGAGGTATAGGTCAACGGTATCGATATCGCGTTTGCGTTTTAGAGCCAAGAGATGGGCTTCGGATTCTTTGTTGAGCCGCAGTTGGCTTTCATTGAAAAACGTCAATGTCGCCCTGCCGTCTACGCCGGTTCTGACCTTTTCGCCCCGGTATAAGTAAATTTTATTCGGGATCCCTTTCCATTCCCCGCTATCCGCGGCCATGGCTTTGACGCTGCCGTTTTCTATGTCCAAAAAAACGCGCTCGCTTTTAGTGTCGCGGCTATCGTCAATCAGGAATGTATTCAGCGTCCGCCAACCGAATACGATGATCACCACCAGGAAGATGATCATGAAGAAGGGCATGAAGTACTGAGAGGCTCGTCTCTTTGGGGGTCTTCGGTGATAGTACATTTTTCTTAAATTATGAATCGGGCATCATTCGCCCCTTCGGCAAGTCAGAATCTTGGTTCATATTATAAGAGCACCCTTTTATTGTCAATTCGCAGTACTATCACTATAATCAGTGAAGTGTTAACAAAACTCATCAATAAAATTATCGGAGATCCCAATGAGAAGGCCCTGAAGAAGATGCAGCCTTTGGTCGAAGCTATTAACGCGAAAGAGGAGGAGTTCCAGCGGCTTTCCGAAGAAGCGCTGAAGGCTAAAACACAGGAGTTTAAGGACCGCGTGGTTCGCGGGGAATTTCTGGATGATTTGCTGGTGGAAGCCTATGCGACGGTCAAAAATGCCTGTCGTCGGTTGATGGGGGCCAAGTATCAATTGGGTAAGGCGGAAAAAACCTGGGATATGATCCCCTTTGACTGTCAATTGGTCGGCGCCATCGCTCTGCATCAAGGCAATATCGCGGAAATGAAAACCGGTGAAGGAAAAACGCTTGTGGCCGCTTTCCCCCTATACCTGAATGCCCTTTCCGGCAAGGGGGCGCATTTGGTGACGGTGAACGATTATCTGGCCAAGCGTGACGCGGGTTGGATGGGATTGATTTACCAGTATTTGGGATTGACCGTTGGGGTCATTGTCCATGACTTGTCTTCGGAGGAACGCCAGGAGGCTTACGGTTCGGACATCACTTACGGCACCAATAATGAATTTGGGTTTGATTATTTACGGGACAATATGGCCACGCGTCTGGAGCATCGCGTGCAACGGG
>JAZDJE010000054.1:0-4563 GCA_043804325.1 Candidatus Peregrinibacteria bacterium | reverse complement strand
AAGATTATTCCCGCCCTGGCCCTTTCCTGGGGGACTGTGACGCCGGAGGTTTGGGAATTCAAGTTGCGACGAGGCGTTTTCTTCCATGACCAAACTATTTTCAATGCGAAAAGCGTGGTGGAGAGTTTCCAGGAAGCCCGGGCTTTGGGGGGAGAGTTACGCCCTTACCTCAATACTATTGATTCCATGGAGGCGGTGGATGATTACACCATTCAAGTCCGGACCCATGCGTCTGACCCCCTTTTGCTGTCACGCCTGACCAAGTTTTATATCAGCCGACCCGACCACGTAGGAACGGGCCCTTATAAGATCCAAGATGAGCAGTCCAGCGATGTTTTAAAACTGACCGTGTTTACGGATTATTGGGGGCTCCGTCCCGCTTATCGGGATGTCACCTATACCGTTATGGAGGGGCAAGTAGAGCGGCGGATCGATTTTGAGAATGGCAAAATCGATATTTTAGCCTCTGTGCTTCGCGACCAGGCGCTGGAACTCCCCCAGGAACAGCTGAAAAACAACTTTGGGCTAGAGGTGAATTTCCTGATGTTTAAAATGGATGATGCCCTCATGGGGCAACGCCATGTGCGGGAGGCCGTTCGAACGCTGTTTGACCCCGCTAAAATTGAGGCGATTGGCAATTACTTTGTGCGCAGCGCTTCCCAATTTGTGGCGCCGGGGGTTTTTGGGTATAACCCCGCTATTCCCCTCTTTGAGTTCGACGAAGCCAAGGTGCCCAAGAACCTTTTTGGCAGTCGGCTGGAGCGGATGACGCTGGACTATCTGGAAACGTATGAGACCTTGAGCGAATATCTCATTGAGCGGCTGGAGGCGGCCGGTTTTTCCGTCAAACCAAACCCCCTGCCCCCTCAAGAGCTTTTGGACCGCATTCGCCGTAACGAATCCCAGGTTTTTTTGGTGGGCTGGCAAGCCGAGGATGGGGACGCGGGCGGATTTTTGGATACGTTCATCCATAGCCAAGGCGAATTCAACGGCGGGCGCTATAAAAACGAAACCGTGGACGCCCTCATTGAAGCCAGCCGGCAAGAGCTAGATCCCACTCAACGCCTGGCTATGCTGCAGGAAATCATGCTGAAGATCGATGAGGACATCATCGGCGTCCCTTTGTTTGAATCGTCCCGTATTTACGCCGTTAAGCACGATATCTCCTGGGCGCCCCGGATGGATGGATTGGTGTTGGCCGCGGAGGTGGAGTGAGCGCTATGGTCGTTCCCTGGGCGAGGGGCGGCATTGGCTGCACTGGGTATTGCCCTGAACTAATGAGTCGATTTGATATACATTTGACTCATCGACTCGAAGGCTCACCCTAAAGCTCCTCCTTTTTCGGCCTTGCTGTACTCGGAACACGAAACCTGTACTTGAAATTATATTGACTTTTAATTTAATTAAATGACCTACACCTTAAAACTATTCAACACAGGGCAAATTACCTTGCCGAAAGCGTGGCGCGAGCAGTTCGATACCAAAAATTTTCTTGCCAAAGAAACCGAGGAAGGCCTTTTGATCAAGCCGCTGGAAGAGGGGGAAACGGTTTATTACGAAGAAAAAGACGGCTTTGGGCTTTATTGTGAAAAAGGACTGCCGGTAGATGAAATTATTAGTAAAATTCGAAAAATCCATGGATCCCATTGAAAAATTTGTTAGAAAACCAACCCAAAGACAGGCCAGGCGGGCCGAACAAGTTTTAATTGCTATTGTGAGTCTGCAATTAAAAGGTTACGAGGCTGAAAAAATGACCGGTTTTAAAGATTTGTATCGAATACGGATAGGAAAAATCCGAATCATTTTTAGAAAAACTAAAGAACGAGGCGTTCCTATTGATATCGATTACCGGGGCAGGGTTTACAAAAAGTATCGCTAGACTTTTCTGGGGTTTGTGCCTCTGTAGGAGTTATGATATAATTTCCTTTGTTATCTTAACGAAAGATGTATGTCAACTCCTCTTTTTCAGTCCCCCAAAGGGGTTCACGATATTTTGCCGGACGACCATTTGTATTTCTCGTTCATTAAAAAGGTTGTGCGACATCGCTGCAGGCAAGCCGGTTATCGGCGCATCAGCACGCCCATGTTTGAAAATGTGGAAGTCTTTACGCGAAGCATTGGGGAAGATACCGATATTGTGGAGAAGGAAATGTTTATTTTTGCGAGCAAAAGCGGCAAAAAATTCGCGTTACGACCGGAAGGGACGGCCGGTGTTATCCGGGCCTATCTGGAGCACGGGATGAGCCAATTGCCCAAGCCTGTGGAGCTTTATTACATTGAACCGTTTTTCCGCTACAACCGTCCTCAGGCCGGCCGGTATCGCCAGTTCCATCAGTTTGGGTTTGAGGTGTTGGGGGAAGCGGATCCCGCCATCGACGCCCAGGTGATTTACCTTGCGCACAAAATCAACGAAGACTTGGGTATTGCGGACCGTTTGAAGCTTCAGATCAACACCCTTGGCTCCCAGGAAGACCGTAAGCAGTACAAGGAGGATTTGCTGAATTACTACACGGGCAAGGAGCGCAGCCTGTGCACGGATTGCAAACGCCGCAAAGAAAAAAACCCGCTGCGCTTGCTCGACTGCAAAGAAGAAGATTGCCAAATTTTGGCCTCGATGGCGCCCAAATTTGAGAACGTGATGAGCGACGAAAGCAAAGAACACTTTGAGCATTTGCTGGAGTTCTTGGAGGAGCTGAAGGTGCCGTACGAAAAAAATCCCCGCCTGGTGCGAGGGCTGGATTACTACACCCACACTGTATTTGAATTCTGGAGCAAAAAAGACGGGAGCCAAAACGCCACAGGAGGAGGCGGACGGTACGATGGCCTTATCGAATTGATGGGTGGCGCGCCTACCCCTGGACTGGGTTATGCGGCTGGCATGGAGCGCACCATAGAATACATGAAAGAAGCCGGCATTCGCCCCCCCAATAAGGATAAAGTGCATGTGTTTGTGGCCCAATTGGGACTGATCGCTAAAAAACGCTGCCTTTCGCTCTTAAGCCAGTTGCGGGAACGAGGCATTAATACCGTGGGAGCCATCGGCAAGGACTCCATCAAAGCCCAGATGGGTTTGGCGGACCGTATTGGAGCCAAATATACGCTACTTCTCGGACAGATCGAAGTGAAAGAAAATACCATTATCCTCCGCAATATGGAAAAAGGCAGTCAGGAAACCATTGCGTACGATGGTATTGTGGATAAAATGGTCCACTTGCTTGGGGAGAATAAACTAGAGAACAAAAAATTATGGGAAGAATAAAAAAACAAGCGGTAAGTAATAAGCGATAAGCGGTAAGTAATAAGTAAGATAATTAGCTTACTACCATGAAGTTATATGGAATTGTGGGACATCCGGTAATGCATTCGCTCAGTCCAGTCATGCACTATGCGGCCTTTAAAGCCGCGGGAATCGAAGCGGAATACCGGCTCTTTGATATGGATCCCGCGCATCCCGAGGATTTGGAAAATTTTTGCTATGAAACGGAGGTGAATAACATCAGCGGATTCAGCGTGACCATGCCCTATAAACAGGCCATTATGGCTTATATGGACCGCTGTGACCCGTTGGCCAAGGCAGTGGGTTCCGTGAATACGGTGGCTATTAAGAAACATGAGAAATTTGATTCTCATTTGCTGATCGGATACAACACGGATGTCACGGGAGCCATGAAAGCGCTGAACCAGAAGACCCGGTTACCGGGTAAGCGGGCGTTGGTCTTGGGCGCAGGCGGGGCGGCACGGGCTATTGCTTATGGACTGCGCGAGTGTGGGGCGGACGTGCATATTTTTAACCGCACCATGGAAACCGCCAAGGCTCTGGCGAATGAATTTAACGTGGAATTCATCGAGTACCGCCACATCACAAAAAGGGCGAATTTTGACGTGGTGGTGAACACTACACCCGTGGGCAGTGAACCGGCAACCCGTGAATCGCTGCTTCACGCGGACCGGATCAAAGAGGGGGCGGTCGTGATGGATCTTGTTACTAATCCGATGGAAACGCAACTTTTAAAAGAGGCCCGGAAGGCCGGAGCCGAGACTATTACCGGAGAACGCATGCTCCTCCATCAAGCGGCCGGACAGTTTGCAATTTGGTTTGGTCAAACGGCCCCCCTGGAAGCCATGGAAAAAGCGCTATATGCGCAATTACAGAAACAGAAACGGTAGATTACTTCAACCGCTTCTTGATTTCCCTGATTTCCTGTTTGATGAATTTTTCGGCTTCGTCCAGGTCGCGGTTGAGCTGTTCAATGATTTCTTGCTCTTCCTTTTTGGTGAATGTGTTTTTTTGGCGGATGTTTTCCAACCGGTCGATTTGCCGGTGCACGTCTTTTTTGAGCAGCTCAAACGCCTTTCTGATGCCTGTAACGGCATCCTGGACCTTCTTTTTGGAGCGGTTTTTAAACAGGATATCAAAGACCTTGCCGGACGATGTTTTTTCTTCCTGAGATTTAACGTCGTCCCTCATCTTTCGGAGCTTATGCCAAATGTAAACTAGGATAACGAGCAATAAAATGAACAACAGACTGAGCGCACCGGTTCGGTCCGCCCATTCTGTGTCCT
>JAZDJE010000053.1:0-11280 GCA_043804325.1 Candidatus Peregrinibacteria bacterium | reverse complement strand
ATGGCCAATGGTGTCCCAGTCGTATTTCATGGGCTTCTATTGTAAGCCAAATAAGCTTGTTTTCAAAACGCAATTCCACTAAAATAATCGGGCTCCTTAAGTGTGAGCCCGGGTGAGCTACCCGCGAGGTTAGCGTTTCGTAGCGAAGCGCGTCGAACAGAGTGAGACCGCGTAGCGGAGAACAAACATTTGAAAATTTGCAGAGAAAATTTTAGAATGCTTGAGCTAAGCCCGGGTGGTGGAATCGGTAGACACGAGAGACTTAAAATCTCTTTCCTTCGGGAGTGTGGGTTCAAGTCCCGCCCCGGGCACCATCCAACTTTCTTTTAATGCACATTATGGAAGAAGTCCTCAAAAAACCAGTCAGGGAAGTCATGACCAAAAAAGTCATTTCGGTCCAAAAAACCGAATCCATTAAAAACCTCTTTCAGCGGCTAAACGAACATGGTATCCTAGGCGTCCCTGTGGTGGACTCGGAAAACAAGGTCATGGGGATCGTCACGGAAAGCGACCTGGTAAAACATTTCACCACGCTTAAAACTCCGCGCGGGGTCCACGTCTTGGGCAGTCTCCTATATCTGGACGACATTCAGGACTTTAACAAGAACCTCAAAGACCATTGCGCGGAAACGGTAGAAGGCCTCATGGTATCCCCGGTCGTCACCATTGAGTCAGAAAAACCCCTGCAGGACGCTTTGACCCTCATGGCCGAACACAAGATCAACCGGCTCCCTGTGGTGGATAAAGAAGGAAAACTCGTGGGGATCCTGACGCGCACCGATATCCTGCATCAACTGGCCCAATTAATAACTGTATAATTCATTAATTTCTCAGATCATGCAAACATTAGATTTAGAAGTCACCCAAGGAAAATATCCGGACGTTCGCTCGGCTCGCCGGGCAGACCGCGTCCCCATGGTGTACTACGGAAAAGGGGTTAAAAACACCAATTTTTCCGCCGATTATCAGGAATTCCGCCGGACCTACAAAAAAGGGGGCAAAAGCACCATCATCAAACTCGTCAACGAAAACAAGCAGGAATTTCCGGTGCTCATCCACGAAATCCAATACCACCCCGTGACCGACAGAATTTTACACGTGGACGTCATAGCGGTAGACATGAATAAACCCATTACAACGCACATCCCGCTGCTATTCACTGGCGTATCGCCAGCCGTCAAAGAAGAGGGAGGTATTTTTGTAAAGTCCAGGGACTCCGTGGCGGTCAAATGCCTACCCAAGGACCTGGTGTATGAAATTGAAGTGGATATCAGTTCGTTGGCAAGCTTTGGAAATTCCCTGACCGTAGCGGACATTAAGGTGCCGGCGGGAATTGAAATTCTGGATGCCAAAGACGTGAACATCGCCGGCGTTTCCGCCCCGCGCGATATTGAGGCGGAAGAAGCCGCCATGGCTGCCGCTGACGCTGCGGCCGCTGCCGCTGCCGAAGCTGCCAAAGCGGGCGAAGGTAAAGAAGAAGAAGAAGTTAAGGAAGAAGAAGGAAAGGAGAAGGCAGAGGGTGAAGAGGAGGCTGGCGAAGGCGAAAAAGAAGAGGGAGCGAAGAAAGAAGAATAAAACGCCATGCGCCTTTCCGATTTTGATTATCACCTTCCCAAAGAGCGGATTGCCCAGCGCCCTCTAAAGGAGCGCGATCGGTCTAAGTTGATGAAACTCGACCGCCAAACGGGACAAGTGAGTCGCCATCGTTTTTTCGAGCTTCCCAATCTACTCGATCCCAATTCCGTTCTCGTGTTCAACGAGTCGCGCGTGATCCCCGCGCGCCTCCTTTTTAAAGGGGGGAATGGGAAGGCGGAAATCCTGCTCATCAAACCCGTACCTCGCAAACCCAATACCTGGGAATGCATGGTGCGTCCGGGCGGGAAATTCCCCGTCTCGTTTACCCATCAGGTCGACCCGGAACTCTCATTCCACGTCAAAAAAATAACGCCCGAAGGCCTGCGCGTCATCCAATTTGGCTGTGAGGATTTTAATCAGTACCTCAAATCCCACGGCCACACGCCTACGCCGCCGTACATTAAAAAAGAGGTGAGCGATCCGGAGCAATACCAAACCATCTACGCAAAAACTGAAGGTTCCGTGGCTGCCCCCACCGCCGGTTTCCACTTCACTCAAAAAGTCTTCGACGATTTAAAAGCCAAAGGCATTCAAACCGAATTCGTGACCCTGCACGTGGGCATGGGCACCTTTGCGCCGGTAAAGACGGAAGATATCACGGCCCACAAGCTCCACAGCGAATGGTTCAGTCTCTCGCCCCCGGTAGCCGAGCGGCTAAACAAGGCCAAAGCCAAAGGCAAAAAAATCGTGGCGGTGGGCACCACCAGCGTCCGCGTGCTGGAATCCTGTACCGATAACTCAGGCCATCTCGTTTCCCGTTCCGGCGAAACCGATATCTTCATTTATCCCGGTTACCGGTGGAAGTTTGTGGACCAGCTCATCACCAACTTCCACGTCCCCAAAAGCTCTTTGCTCATGCTCGTTTCCGCTTTCGCGGGCCGCGATAACATCTTGAACGCTTACGAAATCGCCCAAAAAGAGCAGTACCGCTTCTTCAGCTTTGGCGATGCCATGTTCATCCTGTAAAACTTTATTGCAGGGCACATCTCAGCGATAGCCGTGACACGATCCCCATTAGCGCAATATTTTGGGAGGCAGTAGGGTTTTTTGTAACCAGGGCCGATAAAATACGCATTACCGCTTGTAATTCCGCTAGGGCCATCTTGACGTCAAAACCTTCCACGTCGACTAAATTTTCCAAGGCGCATGCAATGGAAAATAAATCAGCAACCGAAAGCGCTTGGGGATTCACGTCGTGAATATTGGCCAATGCCTGGTGAAGAGTGCTCAATATGCCTCGGATCGTTTCCGAAGAAGGAAGTTCGGCTCCTTTCTTCTCACGCACATCGCGAAAACCCTCATAAAGCCGACGAATCGCCCAGACCTTATCATCCAGCTCTCTATTTCCGGGTCCAGCGGGGATATTGGGGGCAACCATAATAAAAAAGTTAATAATTAAGGAAGTGTTATATTTTTACCTATTTAATAATAACAGTCAAGTTATAAATTAGTTAATAATAGGCATAATAAATAAAATTAACCCATTAAACCATGAACAAACCCATCCTGATCTCCCTAGCCATTGGGAGTATAATGTTGGCGGGTTGCGTTGCCAACCCACCGGTTCCTCCAGTCCCCCCAGTTAATTTGCCCCCTGGACCCGTCCAGGCTCCCGTGGAAGATGACGTGACTACTATAGAAACAATAGCCCCCGTGAGCGATTTAAATTTCCAAATCACCGGTTATGCCAATGGCGCCACCATACCCGCTCCATTCGCCACCCGTGGCGGCGGGGGAAACAACGTTTCCATTGGCGCTCAGTGGTCGCCTATTTCCCAGGCCAAGTCCTATGCTTTACTTTTCGACGACATTCACCCCATGGCCGATCACTGGGTGCATTGGCTGGTCGTAGACATTCCCGCGGAGGTCACGACGCTCGCCGAAGGCGCCAGTCGCTCGACGATGCCCACGGGTTCCCGCGAACTCATCACTTCCTGGGGGAAAACCGGCTACGATGGCCCTCAGCCGCCCCCTGGTTCCGGCCCGCACGAATACGTGGCGCGGCTGTACGCGCTGGATATCGAAAAACTCGATGTTCCTAACAACGTCTCCCGCAATGCATTCCTGAAGGCCGTTGAGTCTCACACGCTGATCTCCGCCACCTATAGCGGTTTTTTTGGGCGCTAAATCGCCGCTTTATTTACTGAGGGCAAAACGCACAATAGCTTGGGCCACGTTTTGACCGGTGGCCTCGGAAAAAGCCTTGAATTCCGGGCAACGGTTGATTTCCAAAAGGTAGAAATCGTTGCCGACTTTAGCCAAATCCACCCCGCCGATATCAACGCCTTGTTCCCGGCAAAGGCGTACGACCTCCTCAAGGATTTGAGGAGCCATCCGGGCCGGAAGAAATTGGGCGCCCGCGGCGTAATTGGCGATAGAAGAACCGCGTTTCGGGATTTTTTGAATAACCCCCAATGAAAGGCCTCCCACCACAAACACGCGGTATTCCGAAGCAACGGGAAGAAAGGGTTGGATCATCAGCGCTCGGTTATTGCGGCGGATATAACAGGCCAAAGCGGTTTTATTTCGGAGTATTTCAACGCCTTTGCCGTGGCGGCCATGGACAGGTTTGGCCAAAAGGGGAAAGGAAAAGCTAAGGGATCCAGGGGCAAGGCTTTCCCCGGAGCCCACAAAATGAGTGGGAATGTGCCTAATGAGTTTTGTAGTGGTGGCCGGTAAAGCAATAGCCTTATTGAGGTTGCTCATGATGCTGATAACGGAATCGGTAAAAGGGACATTCCAGTTTTGGGCGAGCAAGGAAAGGGAAATCATTTTTTCATGGTCGCCCCGGGCGCGCCGGAAAATAACGCGGCTTTTTTTAAAAGCATTCGTCATGTTTTTGCCCTCGTAAAAAAGTTCCGCTTCCATTTTGCCAATGCGGATATCCACGTGATGCGCGTCTAAAAAATGGATGGGATGCTTCAGGGATTTAGCGATAGCCATCAGTTCCTGCTCTTCCCACTGAAAGTCCGTCCCAATAATAAGAAGGGTTCTTTTCATTTACTCTTGAAGGTATTTGGGTAAAAACACCGGTTTTTTAAGGCCGGCCACTTTTTTAATCAAAGGCAAGTCCTCTAAATTGGTTTTGCCGTAATAAAGGTCGCGCAAATCACCCCCTTTCCGTACAAAGTCCAAAATCATGCGATGCCCTTTAAAATAAACAAAATCCTTGGTAAAGGCGCCGGAGCAACTGGTGTCTGTTAAGCCCCGTTTGGCTTTCAAAGCCACCCGCCAGGCGCGGTCGGCATCGAACCCGTATCGCAGCACTTCCTGGTACACGTCGCTAAAACTGCCATCCAGGGCTTTGTAAATGCCAATGACCGACGAGCAGGGCCAATATTTTTTAGAAGTTTCACCGGATTCGGTTTTTTCCTGATTGTAAACGGCCAATCCCTCTTCCGTCATCAAATAATGCGCCAACCCTCGCTGGAAGATTTTATAAGGTTGTTTGGCACCGTTCATGGCCGTGAAGACATGCGTTTCAATTTCATGGGCAATGGTGCCCTTGAGCCGCTCTTCGGAAAAAGTGGCGTCCGCGCGGATAAGAATGGTGTTTTGCTTGCCCGCTACGGCATCCGACACCAGGTCCTCCTTGAGCCTCACGCGCCATCCCGCTAAACCGTAGTTGGCGATGACTTCCTCAAAGGCTTTGGCCGCCTCTTTAGCGGATAAAGTGGCTTTCGGTTCCTGAAAGGTACCGGGCATACGCGCTGCTTCCGCAAGGGCCTTTTTAACCAGAAGCAAATCAGGGACGCCATAAAGGTAAATCGATTGTTGGGTAAAATGCTCCGTCCCACGGGACTCCAGCAGGCAAATTTTCCGCTGGATTTCATCGGCCTTTTTCCGCCAAAGGATCCCCATGGGGCTATCGGGGAAATTAATGCGCTTTAACCGGGCATGGAGGTTATTGGGATCAAAAGAAAGCGGTTTATACTCAAATTGGGGGTCATAGGAGGGGTCGGCCAAAAACTTAGTGTGTTCGTATCTCAGGTTGAGTGGCCTCAAGTGGCTGAGCAAGTGAATTTCACTGTCGATATTCACAATTTCGTCATCGATTTTTTTCAAATCTTCCTCGGTGAATATCGGTTTAATGATAGGGGCCAATCCCTCTTCAGCTAAACCTTTGGCCGTTGTGTTGCGGGAAGGGTCAATCAAAAAATCCGAAAGGTCCCGTTTGCCAACAATCATTTTGAACCGCTCATGGCTCAAATCCGACACTTCCACCACCGTCGTGATTCTTTTGTCCATCAGGTTGAATTTGCATTTACAGGTTTTGTCCAAATCAATCCGCTTGGCCACATTCTCATCCAGGACGGTTTTTTCCAAATGCGGGTCGATATAGGCGATGATCCTTTCGTTGTTTTTTTTGCCAATGACCTCCAAACGCTCAAATTGGCCGATCACCACCTTATCGTTTTCTTTGGTTTTTTCTTTGGCTTTGAGTTCAATTTTTTGACCGAAGATTTCCCGGGCGATACGCACCCCCTTTTCCGGAGTGGCGACTTTAATGCCCTGAATGCGTTCCAGCCGTTTGCGGAGAGGGGCCAAATTGGCGACCTGCACGGTCAGGCCGGAACGGGCGTTGATTTCCAGCAGCACAGGTCCCGCCGTCTTGTCCAGGGTCAGGTCAACGGCTGCAAACCCCAAATTGGTGGCTTGCTGGGTCTTGGAGGCGATGAGCAAAATGTCCTCCCAATAGGGTATTTTCATTCCCCGGACGTCTCCAAAACCCGGCACGCCGTTGATCGGTTTGTTGTGCTGGATGACATGGGTCAATTCCCCCTTGGCGATATCAATACCCACCGCGATACCGCCCAAATGCACATTCGCTTTGCCTTGGGATGTTTCGCTGGGGAGCCGCAGCATTGCCATAACGGGAATCAGGTTATGTACCACCACGCGGATGTCCGGGAGTCCCTTATGGGCCATGGTATCGAAAGGGGGAGGGGCCACAAGCAGCTCTTCAAACAGCGCCGCATCCGCAAGGTCGACAATGGAATAACGCCCCTCTAAAATATCGTTCACGTGGTTGATGAGCTCTTCCTGCGTGATGAGTTTCCCCTGGCCGTCCACCCAATTGGCGCCTTTACGGGATTTGATGATGACAATTCCCTCGCCGCCAAAACCGGAATTAGGCTTCACCACAAATGAATTCGGCAAAGAGTTCCAATCGAATTTGCCCAATTCCTTCTTATTGGTAATGGCCCCGTACATCCGTGCGACGGGGATACCGCGTGCGGACAAAAAGTTTTTGGTCTTGATTTTGCTGTCCGCGAGCATGATGGCCTTTTTGGGATTGAAGGCCCGAATATAGAGCAAGTTCCGCGCGTTGATTCCCAGCACACCTGGGTTATGAAAGAACCACATAAAACATTCTAAAAAATTATTCCTCGGCGTGTTTCATCACTTCCCGGAACCGCACGTACTCTAGCGCGCGTAAACCGGTCCATCGCCCCAATAGCACATTGATCACGAGGAACAGGAGAATGATTTCCGGATGTCCCAAAACCAGATTCTGCATGTATTGCCATTCCACCGCCCAGTAACAGATCAGCGACACCACGGTGGTTTCCAGCATCAAGAGCATGGCCGCGTAAAACCCCTTGTCGCTCATGGCGCTCACAAATTTTTCCGCCAAGGTAGTCATGATCAGCATGGGAAAGACCGCGATGCTGGCGATTTGGCTGATGTCTAGATACGTGCCAAGGGCCAGCATCAGCAAAATCACCAGGGTGGAAAGCGTCAAAATAATCCCAATCCTGGGGGTGTGGAGCAACCGGAAACGGTCCAGGGCCCTCCGTAAAACCGCTCCGGAAATGATGATCAGGATCAAGATCGTCAGGCCGAATTTTAACCCCAACGCCAAAAATGAAAGCGTGATGATGGAAGGCGTATAAAGTCCAAAGGTCGTCACGCCAATCACCTGTTTCATGAAGGTGACGATAGTGGCGATCAAGGGGAGCATCAAAATCAGCACAATGGTGTTGCTGGGGATCCCGTTGACGATCATGAAGTTCACCAGATACGAAATGAGATTCCACAGCCGCACGCGTCCCGTTTCAGCATCCACCACCTTATACTCGGAAATACCTTTTTCCAAATGCTCTAGAAAGGCATCGGCGGAGTCGGCTGTAATCAGGTTCTGCAACTCGTGCTGGCGCGTAAGGATGATCCGCTGGGGCTGGATGATGGTGAAGTTGCTCTGCATGATGTGGCCCAGGGTTCCCAAACGCTCTTCGGAAATCACCACGATGGTTTTTTCGTGAATGGGCTTTTGGATGTCCGGGCGCTCGCGTACCAAGCGCGTCAATGTGTTGATCCCGCTCCCGCGCGTCGTCCAAATGGCGATGTAATCGGCATTGTTTAGACTGTCCACCGCGTCCGCCAATTTTTTGCTTAAAGACTCTTCCGAAACGAACGCGGTAGTACTGTCAAAACTTTCAATCAATTTAATAAAAATGCCTTCGTTTTGTGCATTTTGCACAAAGTTGGTGATGGTTTCTTTTTTTTCCGTGACGTCCGTCAAAAGCAATACCAACTTTTCATAGGCAAACACTTCCCAACGCGCCGTGTCCTCCTGGTCGCCCTGGCGGATGGTTAAAATCACTTCATACTGGCCGGGCTTTTTATACATGTGCACCACTTCTTCCGTTACCGCGACCATGCCGTCCCCCAGGTCCCACCGGTAACTGACGGGTTCCTCCTTATTGGGGATAAACGACTGGGAGGCGTCGAAAATGATGTTCTTTTTGACCTGCACGATGTTATTGCCCCCAATTACGGCGCGCAACTGGTTCACGTCAAACGTGACCGCCAAAGAAACCGAAGGGATAAAAAACAGGCTGAGCAAAAAGCTGATGAATATTTTTTTCATAAAAAAAGAGTGAACGTCACTGGACTATTCTAGCAAAAAAAACCAGGGAAATCTATCGGAGCTCCCGTCGCGTCACGTCGAACAAAAAGTGCATGGTTTGGGCGATGTCCGGATGGTCAATGCGAATACCCACGGGAAAATCCCGGAAAGACACCATGAACACGCTATCGCCTACCAAAATGACATTCGTGGCGCCGCCGGCCGCGGGTAAATTAGCCATGTCGCGGAACGAAGGGAGATGGCTGATCCATTCCCGCGTCAAATGGCCCTGGGCGATTAAAATATCGCCTTCAATCCCATTCTCACGTAATTCCCGCTCAAATTCGCCGATGGTATCCCCCAGCTCTTTGCGCTCGAGCTTTTGGCTAAAGGTGTTGGACCCCAAAATACGGATCTGGATCAATTTTTGCTCTTTAGCCCGATGGATGATATCGCGATAAAAATCCTGTAGTTTTTCAAACCCGTCGTAAATCTGAATACGGGGGAGTTCCTGCATACTGCTCCGGAGTAGCTCGAGTTGCGGGGAAAGCGCTTGGAATTCCTCCGCCAGATTTTCATAGCGGCTCCTTTCGCTTTTAATGTAGCGCTCGATATCGGAAAGCTTTTCCAGGTAAAACACCGTCACCCCCTTGCGCTTGGAACGGGAAAGCAGCCGTTTTTTATACAGTTCGTTTAAAATCCGGTACGTCGTGGTCCGGTCCAGATTCGCGTGCTGGGCAATAATGGAGGCCGGCTGGGAACCGAGTTTAAGCACGCTCATCAGGATTTTGGAATCCTTGGCGTCCAAACCAAGCTTTTTTAAAAATTCGTCGACCATCTAATGTTGTGCAGAAAAGTGCACAACCATTGTATCGCTTTTAAATAAGCCAAATCAAGAAGATTATACCCAAGTGTTTACTTTTATGAAATTTTTGTTATCATTAAAAACTACCGAATCGCCAACGCATAGAATAAAGGTTTAACAAGTAACACATGCCCAACTGCGCTCAATGCGCCACTGGCTTCAGTGTCACGGATCGCGATAAAGAATACTATCGCCAAATCAACGTGCCGGAACCCACGTTTTGCCCGCTGTGTCGCCAACAGCGCCGGTTTGCCTTCCGCAATGAACGCCGGCTGTACAAGCGCAAGTGCGATGGTAGCGGCAAGGAGATCATTACCATGTATCACCCGGACTCGCCGTATACCGTGTATTCGCCGGACATCTGGTGGGGCGGCAATTGGGATGGAACCCAATACGGGAGAGACTTTGATTTTAGCCGGCCTTTTTTTGAACAGTTCAACGAACTGTCTAAAGTGGTGCCGCGGATTTCCTTGCTCCGTGTCAACAGCGAAAATAGCGATTACTGCAATTTTGTGGGCGATGTCAAAAACAGTTATCTCATTTTTGGCCCCGTATACTCCGAAGATTGCTATTACGGTTCCCCCTATTATTCCAAAAACTGCGTGGATACCTTGGTCTTACGGGACTGCGAAGTGTGTTACGAGTGCATCGATTGCCGCAAGCTCTATCACTGCTTTTACTGCCAGGACTGCAATCACAGCGACAATTTGCTTTTCTGCTTTGACCTGCAGAACTGCTCGGAATGCATTGGCTGTGCCGGTCTGCGCGGCAAGAAATACTGCGTTTTTAACCAACAGCTCTCCCGGTCCGAATACCTGCAACGCAAAAAGGAAATCGATTTGAGCAGCGCCAGGCATCGCCAGCAACTCGCCAAAAAATTAGAACAGGTCAAACAAAATGTCCCGCGCTTATTCATGTTATCTTTAAATTGCCAAAACGTGAGCGGCAGCTATGTATTCAACTCCAAAAATACCTTCGAGGCCTTTTACACCGACCGTTGTGAGGATTGCGCTTACACGGCCCAGGTGGTCGACTTAAAGAATTGTTACGATAACAATTACACGGAGGAAAATGAATGGTGTTACGAGTATTTAGGCATGTATGGCAACAGGCGCGCCTTCTTTTCGCTCTTTGGACGCCATTCCAACGAAACGTATTACACCGACTATTACGTGAGTTGCCAAAACCTGTTTGGCTGCACGAACCTGCAGAACAAACAATATTGCATACTCAATAAGCAGTACTCCAAAAAAGATTGGGAAGAATGGGTCCCTAAAATCATCACCCACATGCAGCGGACGGGGGAATGGGGCGAATTTTTTCCGGTGAAAATCAGCCCATTCGCGTTCAACGAAACCGTCGCACAAGAGTATTTTCCATTATCTCGCGAAGCGGTGCTGGAGCGCGGATGGAAGTGGCGCGAAGATGACGCGCGGGAATTCCAGGCCCAAAGCGTTGAAATTCCGGAGCGCATTCAGGAGGTCCCGGACAGCATTTGCAATGAAATCCTGGCCTGCGAAGTGACGGGAAAAAATTACCGCATCATCCCGCAAGAACTCAAGTTTTACCGGGAGCATGGGCTGGCCATCCCCCGCCGCCACCCGGACACGCGCCATTTGGACCGGATCGCCAAGCGGGCCCCCCGCCGTTTGTGGGGACGGCCATGCGACAAATGCCATGCGACCATTCGAACCAATTACTCGCCTGAGCAGCCGGAAAAAGTGTACTGCGAAAAGTGTTACTTGAAAGAAATCTATTAATAGTCCAGCCCCCGAATCGCGTCTTGCCCTTGGCGGAAATAGTGTTTCACCTCGCGTACCTCGGAAACCAAGTCCGCTTTTTCCATGAGCCACTCCGGCGCCTCGCGGCCCGTCACCAGGAGGTGCGTCTGGCGCGGACAGCATTCCACCGCCTCGCGCACCGATGC